>JACIWU010000008.1 GCA_014360805.1 Chloroflexota bacterium | reverse complement strand
GAGAGCGTAGGGCTGGTTCCTTTACCTGCCCCTGCGACGCACCACGGAGGTGCGTCGCAGGGGGCGCACAGCGAGCATAGGGCAGGCTCCCACACCCGCCCCTGTCTCCGGCGGCTACGGAAAGCCGCCCTACATGTCTGCGAGCATAGCGCGGCGCGGCCAAAGACCCCAAAGGTCTATTTTCCATTCGCGTGGATTCGCGCTATTCGCGGTTACAACTCCGCGGGCAGGTTTCTACACGTGCCCCTGTCCCCGGCGGCTACGGAAAGCCGCCCTACGTGTCCACGAGCACAGCACGGCGCGGCCAAAGACCCCAAGGGTCTATTCTCCATTCGCATGGATTCGCGCTATTCGCGGTTACAACTCCGCGGGCCTGCCCGTCGGTTTGCGCGCGGGCCGCTAACTCCGTACAATGCGACGAACGTCAACATCGGAGGCGCAACGTGATCCTTCTATCCACTGGCACCCTCAACACCCTGGGCCTGTCCCGCATCTTCGCGCTGGCCGCCGAGGCCGGATTTGACGGCGTGGAGATCATGGTGGACGGCCGCCTGGACACCCGCGACGCGCCCTACCTGCGCCGCCTGTCGTCGGACTACGGCCTGCCCATCGCCGCGATCCACAGCCCGTTCCTGCCCGACGTGGGCGGCTGGCCCGCCGACCAGTTGGGCCGCCTGGAGCGCACGCTCGCGCTGGCGGGCGAGTTGGACGCGCCCCTTGTGGTTACCCACCTGCCCTACCGCCTGCACCTGCTCCGGGTTACGGTGAGCGGTCTGCAGCCCAGGCGATTCTCCGCGCCCCTGCCGTGGCTACGGCGCGAGCCATACTACGCTCTCCTGCGCAATGGCGGCCTGGCGGCGCTGGAAGACGAGACCGGCATCACGATTGCTGTGGAGAACATGCCCGCGCGGAGGTTCCTGGGCCGCCTGTGGGGGCTGTACTGGTTCAACACGCCGCAGGAGTTGCGCCGCTTCCCGCACCTGACGCTGGACACCACCCACCTGGGCACCTGGGGGCTTGACCCCGCGGCGGTGTACGCGCAGGTCAGCGATCGCGTGGTGCACGTGCACCTGTCCAACTTCGCTGGGGGCAAGGAGCACCGCCCGCCTGCCGACGGCGACCTGCGCCTGGGCGATTTCCTGCGAGCGCTGGCGCGCAGCGGCTACGCCGGCGCGGTGAGCGTGGAAGGCGAGCCGGGCGCGTTCCACGCCGAGGACGAGGCGCTATGCCTGGCCGAACTGCGCAGCGCCCTGGCGTTCTGCCGGGAACACCTGGAGCGCTAGCGACGCCCTCTACATCGCCGCGCGGCCGTTGTGCACCCAAATCTCCTGATGGCCGGTGAAGTCCTTCGCCAAGCGGCGCGTGATGGCGGCCCTCAGCGTCCAGGTTACCACGCTGCGCCCCGTGCGGCGCGAAGGGCATCCCTGCTTCGGGATCGCAAGGCTGAACGGCAAATCCTCGGCCATGCCCGGCCGAAAGTCCTTGCCCCCGGCCAACTGCACCTTGGCTTCCGTAACCGAGTAGGTGTTGCCCAGGCCGCGCGGCACGTACTCCGTCCGCACCAGTTCCAGGCGCACGCCGCCCGCGCCAAAGCCCTTGCGCGGGCGCACCCGCACCAGCCCCTCCACCTGCTCGCCCTCCACCCAGTCCAGGCGCGGCAGTATGAACTTGATGTCGGCATCATCGGGGTGGCTGCACACCCCGAACTCGCCCGACTGGCCCGGCTCCGGAGGAGGCGGCACGATGAGGGGAATCTCTACCTCCGCCGAGATGTCCTTCTTCATCGGGCGATCCATGACCGCCTTGACGAGCCAGCGATTCTGGACAATCTTGCCGGCGTAGGGTGGTACAGCATCCAGAGGAATGCGGAAATCCACCTTGTACGACTCGCGAAAGCGCGCCGGAATCGTCCCTTCGCCCACCAGCGTCTCGCTCAGTAGGGCATCCTCGGCCGTCGTCCAGACGCTGGACGTGTCCCCCTCATCATCGCGCTCGCGGTACTGGTACCGTTCCCACAGCACAAGCGCCACGCGAACCGAACGCACCTTGACTTCGGTCTCAGTTTCCAGCGCGACCGTGGCATGGATGGTCTCGCCGGCGTAGTAGGGCAGGCCGGCCTTGTCCACCGAAACGCGGATGTCTGCCTTCTCGCTCTTCAAAAACCCCAGCATCGTCTCCCCCTCCGTGCAAGGGAATCAAACACGCGCCACCGCAGCCTATCGGGGCGCACACACGAACGCTACGGAAACGTGATCTCCCAGAACCCCTTGCGTTGCCAGGCCGCGTAGTGGCCGTCATCGTCCAGCGCGCTGGCATACACATACCGCCATCCTGCGAACGCGGGCTTGAACCGCAGCGCCCAGTTGGACACCAGGGTGTTGGCCGTGCCCACCGCCGTGCAGTCGGCCACGTCCACAATGACGCGGCTGTTCTCTATGGTGTTGGGCGACCCAGGGGCGTAGCCGCCGAGCCATGCCGTATTGGCGTCGTTGCGCAGGAAGATCTTGTTCAAGTCCCGATTGTAGGCCAGATAGACGGCATCGCCGCTCACGCTAGGTGATTGCGCCACGAGCAGATACACGATCTTGAGATTGTCCACGCCGTCGGGGTCGCCGAACTGCGTAACGAGATGGGCGGCGTCGCCCGCGCGGCTCGCGCCCGAAGGCGGGTTCACCGCGCCCACGCACGGCGGGTATCCCGCCGTCCCCACGCCCCACGCGCCGATGTTCTGCCAACCTGAATTCAGCCCGCTGTAGTCCGCGCCGGCCACGTACAGGTTGTACACGCGGCCCGCGAACGGCGCTTTGAACGTAACCTTCCACCGCACCACCAGCCTGCCGTCCACGTCGGCCACGGAAGACTCCGAGACGTGAAGCGTGGCGCGGGTCGTGCTGACATCGCCGCCGGCGCCAGGCGCTCCGCCTACAACCCACGCCGTGCCCGCGTCGTTGCGGATGCTCATCTTGTTCACCTGGCGGTTGTAGGCAAGGCCCACGCCATCGGTGTACGAGGGGGCCGTGTTGATGATGAAGTACACCAATTTCAGGTCGTCTATGCCGTCGGGATCTTCCACGACGGTAACCAGTTCCACCGTCTCGGCGGGGTCGCTTCGCCCGCACCACACATCAAATCCGGGCACCTGGGGAGCGCGGTCGGGAATGCGCGTGGCGGTCGGGGCGGGCGTGCGGGTGTGGGTCGGCGTGCGCGTCGGCGTCTGGGTAGGCGTGGGCGAAAGGGTCGGGCTGGGCGTGGCGGTCAGGGCCGGGCCGCGAATGTCGGTGCACGTCCAGTCGTCGTCCACGGGCGTGTCAGGGTCATCGGTCGGCTCGTCGCCCACGCACGGCCCCGACGGGCACCGCACGGATACCAGGCCCACGTTGCAGATGCGCTCCGGGCCCGCCTGCACCACGACGCGGAACCGCACGGTAGCCGCACCGCCCGGCTCCACGCTGCCCGCCACGATGATGGGAATCTCGCTGACGACGCTGCCCTCCGGCGAGACGTTCACGCTCCCCGCCACGAGGGCCGTCCCGGGCGGCGCCTGGTCGGTGAACGTGAACGCGGCTGTGGCGGCCAGGTTGGACTGGATCAGGACGGTGTATTCCACCGTGTCACCCGGGGAGACCTGCCCATCGCGGGCCAGGTCGTCCACGAGCGCATCTACCTTCCACACGCAGAGCGGCTCGGTGCAGGCCGGGGGCCACGGCGTCGCAGTCGGCGCAGGCGTCAGAGTGGGGGTGGGCGTATCGCCGGGCGTCGGGGTCTCGGTCGGCGTCTCGGTGATCCCCGCGATGGGCGGGGGCGCTGCCTGCGTCTGCGGCGACGAGAACGCCGCGACTCCCGCCGCCAGCACAACCAGGGCCACTAGGACAAAGGGCATCGCGTTGCCGCGTTCGCGCTCCATGGCAGTCCTCCTTTTGCAGTAACGCAGAACCCGACCGCGCGGGTTCGCGTTCGGTTGGACGCAAGGATAGCACCTCCCGCGCCAGCCGTCAAGGGTACTCCCGCGCTCAGGGGCGCGAAACGGCATGGCGAAATGCGGCCGGGCGCTCGACCTCACCTAACCCCCCAAACCCTCCCCTTCCGAGCGGCCCCGACCGGGCGCATCCCCAATGTTCCTAATCGGGTCTCCTGGGCGGGAGAACGGCAATCTCCGCCGAGAGGCAGCGAACGCTCCTCATAGGGAAAGTGGAGCCGCTTCGGCCCTCCCAGGATAAGTATGCACCAAGCCTGCTCGGATGGCTATTCGGGTTGTTAAGGTGCCGGTGTGAATATACAAGAGGAAGGGGAGGGCCAGGGTGGGGATGGGTGAGGTTAGATACACGGGCCACGCACGGATACCGCACAACTACCTGCCCCGCCTGCGACGCACCTCGGAGGTGCGTCGCAGGTGGGGCCGCACAGTGAGCATAGGGCGGGTTCCCACACCTGCCCCCGCCTCCGGCGGCTATGGAAAGCCGCCCTACGTGCCTACGACCACAGCACGCCGTTTGACGCGAAAACGCGCAGGCATTATCATTGGGCAACGCCAACGCAGGAGGTCCCATGATACCACTGAAAGACACCATACGGGCGCGGGGGTTCTCCATCGTCAACTGGCTACTCATCGCGGCCAACGTGGGAGTGTTTCTGCTCACCACATGGCTCAGCCCCAGCCAACAGGAGTGGCTCATCCGCACGCTCGGCGTGGTGCCCGCGCGCCTCCTGGGCCATCTGGACCTGGGCCAGATGCTGACGCTCCTGACATCCCAGTTCCTGCATGGGGGCTGGTTCCACCTCATCAGCAACATGTGGGCGCTGTACATCTTCGGCGACAACGTGGAGGACTGCATGGGCAGCCGCCGCTACCTGCTGTTCTACCTGTTTTCGGGCGTCGTGGCCGGGCTGGCCCAATCGTTCCTGTCACCGGGATCCAGCGTGCCGATGGTCGGCGCCAGCGGGGCCATCGCGGGTGTCCTGGGCGCCTATTTGGTGTTGTTCCCCCAGTCGCGGGTCATCACACTCGTTCCGGTGTTCCTGTTCCCGTGGTTCGTGCAGATACCGGCTGTCCTCTACCTGTTCCTGTGGTTTGTGTCGCAATTGTTCAACGGGCTGTTCGCCCTAGCCGCCGCCGGCGCAGTGGGCATGTACGGCGGCGTGGCCTGGTGGGCGCATGTGGGCGGATTCGTTACCGGTCTCGTGCTGGCGCGATTGCTGGTGCAGCGCGGGTACAACCGCTGCTACGCCGACGAAATCTATCCCTGGTAAACCGCAAGGAGGTTCTCGCCATGTCGCTGTTTGACTTCTTCTGGATCTTCTTGATCATCTCCTCGCTCACCCCCTTGCTCCGGCAGAGGATGCTGGACGCGGCGCGTGTCCGCACCATGCGCAAACTGGAGGTGAAGCGCAAGAGCCGCGTCATCGCCCTCATTCATCGGCAGGAGACGTTCTCCTTCCTGGGGCTGCCGCTGGCGCGCTACATTGACGTGCACGATTCAGAGCAGATTCTGCGCGCCATCCACCTGACCGACCCCGAAGTGCCCATTGACCTCATCATCCACACCCCAGGCGGGCTGGTGCTGGCCGCCGAGCAAATCGCCTACGCCCTGTGCCGCCACAAGGGGCCGGTTACCGTCTTCGTGCCCCACTACGCCATGTCGGGCGGCACCATGATCGCGCTGGCCGCCGACCAAATCGTGATGGACCCCAACGCCGTCCTGGGGCCGGTGGATCCCCAACTGGGCCAGTGGCCCGCGGCCTCCATCGTGAAGGTGGTGGAGCAGAAGGACATCAACGAGGTGGACGACCAGACGCTCATCATGGCCGACATGGCCCGCAAGGCGCTGGGCCAGGTCAAGCGCACCGTGGCGCGCATTCTCGGCGAGAACAACATGTCCGCCGACAAAGCCGAGGAACTGGCGACCGTGCTCACCTCGGGCACCTGGACCCACGACTACCCCATCTCGGTGCACGAGGCGCAGGAGTTGGGCCTGCCCGTGAGCACGGACATGCCGCCCGAGGTGTACGAACTGATGAACCTGTACCCGCAGACCACACAGCGGCGGCCGTCGGTGGAGTACATCCCGACGCCCTACGCCCCGCCCGCCCGCCCCGCGCGCAACGGGAAGGACTAGCGCCTACCACGGTACGGTCAGCGTGCAGTCCTGCGTGGCCTTGACCCAGTAGCCGAAACCCGGCCGCATTTCCGCCAGGGTGTTGGCGAAGTCGGGAACCTGGGGGCTGTAACTGCGCCATAGGGCGCCGGGGGTTGCGGCGTCGTACTCAAATACCAGCGTGTACTTGCCGGCGATGGAAGCCAGCGCGTCGGGGACAGACCGCGCGACGCCCGCCGGATACCCGATGAGGTTCCAGCCCTCATACAGCGGGATGTCGGTCGTGGCGGGCGTCTCGCCTTCCACGGTGAGCGTGCCCGCCTGGGTCATGTGCACCCACAGCCCCATGTTGCGCGAGATGTAGGTGAGGTCGCCGCCCAGGCCGGGCATGTACGACTTCCACGGGTCGGCGGGGTCGCTGGCGTCCCAGGCGTACACCACGTCGTACTTTCCCGCGATGGATGCCAGCACAACCTCGGGCGCGCTCCCGTTCAGCACCCGCGGAATGGAAATCAGGTTCCAGCCCACGCCCAAGTCCTGCGAGAACGGCGTGGCGAAACTGTATTGCCACACGCTGCCGCCCACCGTACCGGCGAAGACCGTGGGGTTGGCCCCCGGCGAGATGCCCAGCGCCTGCACGTAGGTGTGCCCTAGACCGTTCACGAAGGCGCTCCACGTGGCCCCGCCGTCGGTGGAGCGGAATACGCCGCCGTTGTTGGAGCCGACGTACAGGGTGCGATCCGTGGCGAACTCCGAGGAGAGGGCGATAGACGTGATGCGGCGCGTGCCGATGGTATTCGTCAGTTGCGCCCACGACGCGCCGCCGTTGGTGGAGCGGTACAGTCCCCCGTCGGTGCCCGCGAACAGCGTCTGATCCGTGCCGAAGGCCGGCGACAGCGCCACCGCCCACACGCGCAGGTTGCCCAGGCCGCTGCTCGCGTTGGCCCAACTGGCGCCGCCGTTGGTGGATTTGTACACGCCGCCCTCCCACATGCCCGCGAACAGGGTCTGGTCCGAGGCGTAGTTGGGCGATGTCGCCAGCGAGTAGATGCCCTTCTTGGGCAGGCCGCTCAGGGCGCGCGCCCACGTGTTGCCGCCGTCGGTGGACTTGAACACGCCGGTAACGTAGGAATCGGCGCAGGTGGGGAAGTCCTTGCACAGGGTCCCCGCGAACACGGTGCGGTCGGCCGCGTAGTTCGGCGAGATGGCCAGCGCGCGCACGTTCTTGTTCTCCAGGCCCGTCTCAGGGTTGCTCCACGACAGGCCGCCGTCGGTGGTGCGGGCGATGCCGTTGCGCCCGCTGCCCATGCCCATGTGGTTGCCCGCAAACAGCGTGCGGTCACTGGCAAAGTTGGGCGAGATGGCCAGCGCGTAGGTGTCCAGCAGGCTGAACGTCTGCGCGTTGCGGTTGTGCCAGGTCAGGCCGCCGTCGGTGGAAGCGAAGATGCCCGGCCCGCCGCTGGCGCTGTACACCGTGCGGTCGGCGGCGAAGTTGGGCGACACCGCCAGCGCCGTCATCCGCTGCGCCATCATCCCGCGCCGCATAATGCTCCACGTGGCCCCGCCGTCGGTGGATTTCAGCACGCCGGTGCCGAAAGTCCCCACGAAAAGCGTCTGGTCGCTGGCGTAGGCGGGCGAGATGGCCATGGCCCACACGTCGGGGTTGATGCGGTTGCCCTCGTCCAGCCAGTCTATGTTGAACTGGTACATCGTCCACGAGTCGCCGCCGTTGGTGGACTTGAACCCCTGCCACGAGGGGCAACCGGTGAACAGCGTGCGGTCGGCGGCGAAGTTGGGCGACACGACGATGGACCCCACGTCCTTCTGCGGCGTGTGGCCGTTGTTGATGGCCGTCCACGACGCCCCGCCGTTGGTAGAGCGGAAGATGCCGCTGCTGCCCGTCCCCGCGAACATCGTCTGATCGGCCGCGTAGGCGGGCGAGAATGCCAGCGAACGGATGTCGGTCGTGGTCAAGCCGCTATTGATGGCCGCCCACGAGTTGCCCCGATTCGTGCTCTTGTAGATTCCGGCCGACGTGGCCGCGATGAGCGTGTTGTCGGATGCAAAGGCGGGGGAGATGGCCACCGCGCCCACGCTCACCGACCCGATGTTGGCGCGGATGTCCGTCCACGTGGCCCCGCCGTCGGTGGAGCGAAACAGCGCGTCGGTGCCGCCCCGGCTCACGTACAGCGTGCGGTCGGTGGCGAATGCGGGCGAAAAGGCGATGGCCCGAATCTCGCCGGAGTTGAGCGGGCTGGGCAGTTGCGCCCACGACCCGCCGCCGTCGGTGGAGCGAAACAGGCCCGAGTAGTTGGTGCCCGCCAGGATGAGGCCGTCGCTGGCGAAGGCAGGCGAAATCCCTAGCGCGTACACGGTCAGGTTCGTGAGGCCATTCCGCACTTCAACCCACGTCGCGCCGCCGTCGGTGGTCTTGAAAACGCCGCCGCCGTTGGTGCCGGCGAAGAGCGTTTGGTCCGCGGCGAAGTTGGGCGAGATGGCGAGCGCGTCCACCGCGCCGCCTTCAGGCCCGCCGCGCGACCAGACCCTGTCGCCGGCGCGTGCGGGCGCGGGCCACGCCGCAAGCATGGCCAGGCAGATGGCGACGGCAAGCGCCTTTCGGATTGCAGTTGGCATGGCGATTCCTCCCTTTCCCCCAGGCGCAAGTTGTGTGCCAGGCTACCCGCGAGCGCCCGCACAGGGACGCGTCGCAGGCCGCCATTGTCCATTGTAGAGCCAACCGGGGCCGAGGGCAATAGGAATTTGGTAAGAGTTCCCCGAACCCTTTTCCCCCGTCGCGCATCAAAACATCAGGAGGTGTATAGATGGAAACGAAAAACACATCCCTCGGACTCGCGGAGAACATTGAAGGCGCGCTCGCGTACGTCGTGGGCTGGATCTCGGGGCTCGTGCTCTGGTTCCTGGAGCCCGAGAACAAGTTCGTGCGGTTCCACGCGATGCAGTCCATTGTGGTCTTCGGGGCGCTCATGGTCGTTGAGATCGTCCTGGGGTTCATCCCCATTCTCGGGGCAATCCTGGGCCTTCTCCTGGGGCTGGTCGGTTTCTTCCTGTGGCTGTGGCTGATGTACAAGGCCTACCAGGGAGAGATGTACAAACTGCCCTGGGCGGGCGACTTCGCGGAGCAACAGGTGAACAGGTAACCGATTCCACAAAGGGCCGCAGATTTCCCCCTGCGGCCCTTTCTTTTTGCCCGCGGGGTCGCGGTTTTTCAGCACGGCCGGGGTATGCTATCATAGGCGCGCAAGTCCGGCATTGGCGCAACATGAGGAGCGGTTCCCATGGGCGGACGCGCGGCGCAAAACCGTTGTATTCCGCTGGCCCTGATCTTCACCGCCGACGACTTCGGGCGGCACGACGCCATCAATCGCGCAGTCGTGCGCGCGCACCGCGACGGCGTGCTGACCTCGGCAAGCCTGATGGTGGCGGGCGCCGCCTTTGACGACGCGGTGCGCGTCGCCCGAGAGTGGCCCACCCTGGCGGTGGGGCTGCATGTCGTCGTGGTGGATGGGGCTTCGGTGCTGGGCCACGCCGCCCTGCCCCACATCACCGACTCGGCGGGGCGCTTCCCCGCCGACCCTTACGGCCTGGGCGTGCGCTATCAGTTCAGCGCCGCCGCGCGCGCCGAGTTGGCCCGTGAGATGGAGGCCCAGTTTGAGCGCTTCGCCGCCACCGGCCTACCCCTGGCCCACGCCGATAGCCACTATCACATGCACATGCACCCGGCCGTGTTCCCTATCTTCCTGCGCCTGGCCGAGTCCTTCGGGGCTGTCGGGTTCCGCCTCCCCAACGACGACCTGCGGGTCGCGCTGGAATACGATCGCTCGCGCCGCGCGCGGAACACGCTGTGGCATCTCTACTACGCGGCCCTGCGGCGCTGGGGCGCACGCGCCGCGGCCGCCTCGCCCCTGGCGCGCGCCGACCGCGTGTACGGGCTATACCAGACCGGCAGGCTGTCGGAGCCGTACCTGCTCCACCTCCTGGATCGCATCCCCGCGAATGTGCGCGTGGCCGAAGTGTACGGCCATCCGTCCGAGGCGTACCTGGGCGAGCCTGACGGCCCGAACCCAGGCGACCTGGCCGCCCTGACTAGCCCTCGCATCCGCGAGCGGCTAGACCAGATGGGGGCGCGGCTGTCGTCCTACCGCAGCCTGCGCCGCCCGATGGGGATAGCGCCATGATCTCTGTGCTCATCCTGCTCATCGTCGTCAGTTGGATCTTCTGGCTGGTGGCCTGGCTGTGCACCTACGACTTCTTCCACCAGGCGCAAGTGTCGGCGCGGATGGAAGAGAGCCGCGAACCGTACACGCCGCCCGTGTCCATCCTCAAGCCCATCAAAGGCGTGGATGCCGACTCCTACGAATGCCTCCTCAGTTTCGTGCGCCAGGACTATCCGACCTACGAGGTGCTTATCGGCGTGCTCCATCCGGATGACCCGGCGGTGGGGCTGGCGGCGCGCCTCCAGCGGGAGTACCCCCACCGGGTGCGGCTGGTCGTGGCCGAACCCATCGGCTACAACAACAAGGTGAGCATCCTCCATGCGCTGGCCGCCCAGGCGAGCCATCCCATCCTCGTCGTCGCCGACAGCGACATGCGCGTTGGGAGCGACTACCTGCGGCGCGTGGTGGCTCCCCTGCGGGATGCGTCCGTGGCGCTGGTAACCTGCGCCTATGTGGGCGACAAGGCGCTGACGCTGACCGCGCGGCTAGAGGCGCTGTACATGGGCACCACGTTCCTGCCGATGGTCATGGTCGCGCGGCGCTACTTGAGCATGCGCTTCGCCACGGGCGCGACCGACGCCTTCCGGGCCGCCGACCTGGAGCGCATCGGCGGCTTCCGGGCGCTGGCCGACTACCTGGCCGATGATTTCCAGTTGGGGCATCAGTTGTCGCGCACAGGACAGCGGGTACATCTGTCCGACTACATCCCGCGCGCGGTGCTGGGCAAGACCACGTTCCGCGAGCAGTGGCACCGCGAGGTGCGCTGGGCGCGCTGCAACCGCGTGAGCCGCCCGCTGGAGTACCCGGCCCTCGTAGTAACCTTCGCGGTGCCGTTGGCCCTCGCGCTGGCGCTCCTGAAAGGGTTCGCGTCGCCGTACTCGTGGATTCTGGCGGCGTCGTTGCTCATCCGCTGGTGGGTGGCGTGGCAGGTTTCGGGCTACACGGGCGACGAGACCGCGCGCCACAACCTGGGCCTGTTGCCCCTGCGAGACGCCCTCACCGTAGCGGTATGGGCGGCAGGCGGCATCGGGCGCTCCATCCAGTGGCGCGGCGAGCGGTACGCCCTGCGGCCCGGCGGCAAGTTGGGGCCGCCGCAACCGTCGCTCGTCCGCACCCTCTTGCGGCGAACGCACGGCTAGCCGCCAGACGCGCCGCGCGCTGCTTTGTGCGGATCGATGCCTCCGGCCCACGCCAACCGCCTGGCAAGATAGGGGTCCCTAGCCCGACCCTTGTCTGTGAGGGAAAAACCGCCTTACATTAGCAAATCTTAACGCATATAGTCGCGAAATGGGCTGTATGTGAGTGCCGTGTGAGCAGTCGTGTGATAGAATACTGCTAGAGCACGGAGTGATCGTCCCCAGGTCGCCGGGACTGACAGGTCTCTCGGGTAGCCTGGCTTGTAGCATTGTTTACGCCTACTGGAAGATGGCGTCGCGCTAGATCACCGTAGCCGACGCCCAGGTGCTCGGGGAGGTGGCCAATGCTACGGAATGTACGCGTGCCTTTGATAATTGATGCAGTCCTGCTCGTCCTCTTCGCTACGGTAACGACTTCTGCCGCTCCTTCTCAGACCCCCTGCCGTCGCCCTCAGGCTACTGCCAACCGCACTACGAGTGCAGGGAATGGATATATTGGATTCAGACAGGTTGCGGATGCGATGGAAACCTGTGCTACATGTGGCACAGAGACTGGGCCAAGAAATACTGGGTAGACAGGGACTGTCGCGAAACACTCGTGGGGTCGTGCATCAATACGGGCTGTATCCACGACATGTGGGCTTGCTGTCAGCCTCCCGGGGGCGTAGAACCCGATCTTGATGCCCTACAGGTGACTGATCTGATCAAGGCTTCGGCGGTGCCGTGGCGGCACGGCCCACACGCAAGCCGGGCACAATGCCCTACCTGCGAGGTCGTCTCAGGCCAACGGCCATAGACTGAGCGCCACAGCCTTTGTCTGGGCGTGTGGTCTCGGTACCCTCCTCTCGTCCCCTGCCCGTCGGCGGCCAAGCCGACCTTGGCACGGCTTCGGAATCGCCGCCAGGTCGCGCTTGATTTTCGCGTCCGACCGCCTTATAATGACCCCACACTGACGAGGAGGTTAGCGTAGATGGACATCTTCCTGGATACGGCCAACATTGAGGAAATCAAGAAGGCTGCGGAGTGGGGGATTCTGTCCGGCGTAACGACGAACCCCAGCCTGATGATGAAGGCGGGCCGCGCCGACTACAAGCAGGTGGCCCAGGAAATCTGCTACATCGTGCAGGGGCCGGTCAGCGCCGAGGTGGTCAGCACCGACGCCGACGGCATGGTGGAAGAGGCCAAGATCATCGGCCAGTGGTCGCCCCACGTCGTCGTCAAGGTGCCCGTTACCGAAGAGGGGCTCAAGGCCATCCACCGCATCGCCCAACTGGACGTAGACCCCGAGACGCTCTGCGACGGCTGCCCCTACTTCGGCCAGTGCGACACCGATATTGAAACCGCGCGCGACCTGGCTCTTGACTGGGGCATCCGCACCAACGCCACGCTGGTCTTCTCGGCGAACCAGGGGCTGCTGGCGGCCAAGGCAGGCGCATCGTTCGTCTCGCCGTTCATCGGGCGGCTGGACGATGCCGGCCACGAGGGCATGGAGGTCGTGGAGACCCTGGCGGAAATCTTTGACACCTACGGGATTGAGACCGAGATCATCGCCGCCAGCATCCGCCACCCGCTGCACATCACCCAGGCAGCCCTGGCCGGCGCCGACATCGCCACCGTGCCCTTCGCCGTCCTCAGCCAGGCCATCAAGCACCCCCTCACCGACGTGGGCGTGCAGCGGTTCCTGGCCGACTGGGAAAAGGCCAAGAAGGGGAAGTAGCCCAATCGCAGGCGCAAAGACGGGCCGCCCCCCACGAGCGGCCCGTCTGGATTGCAAACCAGGGCGCGGTCGCGCCCTAGTGCCGGCCGTTCCCGTTCCCCTTTTCGGCGGCAGCGGTGGCCCGGACGCCGTAGTGGTACTCCGCCTGGAAGATTTCGCCGCCGAGTTTGTGCCCCGCCGCTTCCAACTTCGGCGTGAACTTGGGGCGGATGCCGGTGCCCTTCATCACGCCGATGACCTTGCCGTCCTCCCCGATGCCCAGTTCGTGGAACACGAACACGTCCTGCATGATGACCGTATCGCCTTCCATCCCCTGCACCTCGGTAACCTGAACGACCTTGCGCGAGCCGTCGCGCAGCCGCGCCTGCTGCACGATGAGGTCCACCGCCGAGGCAATCTGCTGGCGGATAGCGCGCACGGGCAGGTCCATCCCCGCCATCAGCACCAGCGTCTCCAGGCGGGCGATGGCGTCGCGCGGGCTGTTGGCGTGGATCGTCGTCAGCGAACCGTCATGGCCGGTGTTCATCGCCTGGAGCATGTCCAGCGCCTCGCCGCCCCGACACTCGCCCACCACGATGCGGTCTGGCCTCATGCGCAGGGCATTGCGCACCAGGTCGCGGATGGTTACGCGCCCTGTGCCGTCCTCCTCGCCGGGCACGGCCTCCAGACGCACCACATGCGTCTGATGCAAGCGCAGTTCCGCCGAGTCCTCAATCGTAACGATGCGCTCGTCGTTCGGGATGAACGACGACAGCACGTTCAGCAGCGTCGTCTTCCCCGAACCGGTGCCGCCCGATACGACGATGTTCAGCCGCGAGTTCACGCACGCCTTGAGAAATTCTATCATCTCCGGCGTTACCGACTGCAGGCGGATGAGGTCTTCGGCGGTGAACTTCTTCTTGCCGAACTTGCGAATGGTGATGGACGGCCCGTCAATGGCGCAGGGCGGGATGATGGCGTTCACGCGCGAGCCGTCGGGCAGGCGCGCGTCCACCATCGGGTGATGACGGTCTATGCGGCGCCCTAGCGGTTGGACGATGCGCTGGATGACGCGAATCACGTGCTCGTCGTCCTGGAAGCGAACGTCGGCGCGGGTGATCTTGCCGCCGCGCTCTATGTAGACCTCATCGGGGCCATTGACCATGACTTCGGTGATGGTGTCGTCTTCCAGCAGCGGCTCAATAGGCCCGTAGCCCACCAGTTCAGATTGCACGTGCTGGAGCAGCGCGGCCCAGGTATCCGAATCCAGGTTCAGCCCGGCCTGGCGGCACACCGCGACGGTCTTGTCGGCCAGGAGTTGCAGGTGCTCCGACGATCGGGTGAGCACCGCTCCATTCAAGGCCGCCTCCACGCGCGGCAGAAACCACCGGCACAGGCGGGCGAAGTCCTCGCCGCCCACGGACACCGCGCGCCGCGTTGGTGCGGGTGTCTCGCTGCCCGTCTTCGCAACCGTTTCTATCCTCGTCTCGCGCAAGGCTTCCATCGGACATCCCTTCTCCTGCCAGGATAGGCCACAATCGCGCCGATGTCATCATAGCGCCAAACCGCCGCGCGCGGTGTGAATCTCGGGTGAGGGTGCTGTGAAATCTGGGTGAAGCGGGGCAAATTCTGTGGTATAATGGGCCGAATCCATCACTTTCGGCGAAGGAGGCGAAAACATGGACATCAAGACCGTGGGAGTCGTCGGGTGCGGGCTGATGGGCTCGGGCATCGCCGAGACCTGCGCCCGCAAGGGATACCGCACCATCGTCCGAGAGGTCAACGACGACCTGCTGGCCAAGGGGATGAAGGCCATCCAGGCGTCCATGGCCCGCGCCGTGGAAAAGGGCAAGGCAACCCAGCAGGAGGTGGACGCGGCGCTGGCTCGGCTGTCGGGCACAACAGACCTGGCGGCCATGGCCGAGTGCGACCTGGTGATTGAGGCCATCGTGGAGAACATGGCCGAGAAGAAGAAGGTCTTCGCCGCGCTAGATAGCATCTGCCCGCCCCACGCCATCCTGGCCAGCAACACATCCTCGCTGTGCATCACCGAGATGGCGTCGGTTACCAAGCGCGGAAGCCAAGTGCTTGGGATGCACTTCTTCAACCCGGTGCCGGTCATGCCGCTCTTGGAACTGGTGCGCACGATCCTGACCAGCGACGAGACGCTGGAGACCGCCAAGGCGTTCGGCGCGTCGCTGGGCAAGACCACCATCGTGGCCAAGGACACGCCCGGGTTCATCGTGAACCTGCTCCTGGTCCCCTACCTGCTGGACGCCGTGCGTGCGCTGGAAAACGGCGTGGCGACCAAGGAGGACATTGACGCGGGGATGAAACTGGGCTGCAACCACCCCATGGGGCCGCTCACGCTGCTGGACTTCGTGGGGCTGGACACGGCCTACTACATCGCCAACGTCATGTTTGAGGAGTTCAAGGACCCCCGCTATGCCGCGCCGCCCCTGCTCAAGCGCATGGTGCTGGCCGGCCATCTGGGCCGAAAGTCGGGCAAGGGGTTCTACGATTACAGCAAATAGCCGATAGCCATCAGCCGACAGCCGTCAGCGGGCAGCCGATAGCCATTAGCCTTTGGCCCGCTGGCGCACAGGCCAGATGGTCCAACGCGAAAGGCGACCCTGGGTTCGGCTGATGGCGAAACGCTGACGGCTGAATGCTAACGGCTAGAGGCTAATGGCTAACGGCCAACGGCTAACGGCCCTTGAGGAGGCATCCCATGTACGAGAACCTGATTGTAGAACGCAAGGGCGCGGTGGGGATTATCACCATCAACCGCCCGAAATCGCTCAACGCGCTGAGCCGCGCCACCGTGGCCGAACTGGGCGCGGCGATAGACGAACTCAACGCCGACGACGCCATCCGCGCCATCATCCTGACGGGCGCGGGCGAGAAAGCCTTCGTGGCCGGCGCCGACATCGGCGAATTCAACTCCTTGCGCTCGGCGGAGGAAGCCGCGGCGTACGCTCGCGCGGGCCAGGCCGTGCTCAACCGCATAGAGCGCCTGCCCAAGCCCGTCATCGCCGCCATCAACGGCTACGCGCTGGGCGGCGGGTGCGAACTGGCCATGGCCTGCGACATCCGCATCGCCGCCGACACCGCCCGCCTGGGCCAGCCCGAAATCAACCTGGGCATCATTCCAGGCTACGGCGGCACCCAGCGGCTGACGCGCCTCGTGGGCAAGGGGATGGCCAAACTCCTCGTGTTGAGCGGCGACCCCATCTCGGCCCAGGAGGCCCAGCGCATCGGCCTGGTGGACGTGGTCGTCCCCGCCGCCGAACTCATGCCCAAGGCGATGGAACTGGCCGAGAAACTGGCGTCCAAGGCTCCTGTGGCGCTCCGCTTGTGCAAGCAGGCCATCAACGAGGGCGCGGAAGGCACGCTCGCATCCGGCCTGGATCACGAGGCGGCGCTGTTCGGGGTCGTGTTTGACACCGAAGACCGCGTGGAGGGCGTGAGCGCCTTCCTGGAGAAACGCAAGGCGGCGTGGAAGGGGAAGTAGCGCAGGACGCGGCGGCGTGCAGGAGTTGACATGCTCTCCCGCCGCCCAGCCCGTGCCCAAGGAGATAAGACCACAAGGAGACGCCCAAGACCATGCCCTTCCGCTATGACTTCCCGACACGGCACGCGCCCTTGCGCAGCCCCTCAGGGCGGCGCATCCTTCGCATCGGCCACAGCGGCGCAGGCGCCTACGCCCCGCCCAACTCGCTCCGCGCCCTGGCGCTGGCGCTGGAGCACAGGGTGGACATGGTGGAGTTTGACGTGCGCGGCTGCGCCGATGGCCTAGTGCTCAGCCACGACGACGCCGTGGAAACCGACGCCGGCCCCGCCACCCTGAGCGCCCTCACCGTGAGCCAGGCCCGCGCCTTGCGCGTCCAGGGCGAACCCATCGCCACCCTGGACGAGGCCCTGGAACTCCTGCGCGGCCGCGTGCTCATCAACCTGGACATGAAGGACGAAGGCCACGAGAGTGAAATCGCCCAGGCCATCCGCCGCCACAACATGGCCGACCAAATCCTGGTCAGTTCGCTGGTGCCCCAGTCGCTACGCCGCCTTCGCGAGGCCATGCCCGAGATTCGGCTGGGCATGTCCTATCCCGAAGACAAGGGCGGCGCGTCCACCAAGCCCTACATGAAGATCGCGGTCAACGTGGCACTCTGGTACATGCGGCGCTTCCTGCCGGTCATCGTCGGCAGGCTCCTGGCACAATCGCAGGCCGATGATGTCATGCTCTACCACAAGGTCATCACCCCGAGCGCGGTGCGGACCTTCCACGCGGCGGGAGTTCGCGTCTTCGCCTGGACGGTGGACGACCTGGAACGCATGCGTCAACTCGTCGCCATGGACGTGGACGGAATCACAACGAACCAAACTGCGCTCTTTGCGCAACTGTCCTGACGCCTGCTGGAACAAACCGGCGCGTGCCCTCGTCTATCATGCGCAGTTTGCCCGAGGCCCGGGGCGCATTTCAGTTCTGGGGCGGGAATGACCCAGCATGGTTCGGACTGCCGGGATGGGTCTACCTCACCCATCGCAGCCCGCCATGCAGCGAAGGCCGACTTCGTCGGATGTAGGGCAGCCCATGAGCGTGTTCAGGGCCTGCGTATTGCGGCAGATTTGCCCCCAGACTGAAATGTGTCCAAAACCCGGACAAACGGGAAGAAGGAGGACAACGATGAAGAGGGCATGGAGGTTCGGGATTCTGGTGGCATTGGCCCTGGCGCTGGCCGGCTGCGCCTACATGGGGCGGCAGAATGCGGCGCCTTCGGGGTTCGTCCAGGCCCGAGATGCAGCGCTGGCCTATCTCAGGGACGCGCACTCTGACCTGAACTGGCCCACGTCGCCCAAATGGACCGCCGAGGACGTTACCGACGGCAGGCTGGGCGCGACAACCTGGCGCTTCTCCGACCCGAGCGGCCTGGCCGTTCTGGTATCTATGCCGGTCGTGCCCGACACCTTGTACAGCGTGGAGGTAACCTTCGGCGACTTCACCTGGGCGGGCCAGGTGGACGCCACGGGCAAGGTCGCCGAGGAGCCGACGCCCGCACCCCCGCTCTCGCCGGCCGAGGCCCGCGACGCGGCGGTCGCCCACCTCCTGGGGCTGTACCCCAACCTGGCGTTGCCCGACGAGTGGATTGAGGTGGACGCGGCGGGCGGATTGCTCGGCATCACCGCGCTGCGCTACATCGGTAGCGACTGGACGGTGGACGTGCAGGCTCCCGTCGTGCCGCGCCCCGAGTACGCCGTCCGCGTGGCCCATGCCTCGGGCAAGGGCTGGACGGGGCGGATTCTCGCCGATGGCACGACGGCGCCGGACGAAGGTACGACGTTCATCGCCGACGACGAACGCCCCACGCGCGTCCTGGAAGCGGTGCGCGCCGACCCCAAAGGCTGGGAAGGCCGCTACATCCGCGTCGTGGGCTACTACGAAGGCTGGGATCTGTTCGGCTCCGTGGGCACCGGCCCCGCCGTTACCCGCAGCGACTGGGTCATCCGCGACGAGGGCGGCGCCATTTACGTGCATCCGGGGAGCGCAGCCGTGGAGGGTCTGGACATCTCGCCCTCGCAGAAGGCGGAAGGCGTGCTCCTGCGCCTCTTCGCCCAGGTGCGCCTGAACGACGCCAGCCAGCCCTACCTATGGGTCGTGCAGGGCGACCGCATCGGCCCGGCGCGTCAGGTCTGGCTTGAGTACGAGCGTTCCGGCGGGTTCGCCGGCTTCCAGGACCGGCTGACCATCTACGCCGACGGGCAGGCCGTGCTCAACCGCAAGGGCGCGGTAACCACGTTCCAACTCACGCCAGAGGAGATGGAACGGATCAAGGGACAACTCGCCACGGCCGATTTCATGGGCCTGAACGAGAACTACCTGCCCGCCGACGTCTGCTGCGACCGCTTCACGTATGTCATTCGCTACGCGGACCCGGCGGGCGGCAAGCCCCACTCGGTAACGACCATGGACGGCGCGGTGCCGCCCGAGTTGGCCCCCGCCCTGGAGGCGCTGAACAATCTCGTCATCCAGCCCCACTAGGCGCGCGGGTATTTGCGCATAGGGGCGAACCACGCGCCGCCCGTGTCGGTCGCCACCAGACGAGCACCGTGCGACGCACTTCGCGGCGGGCGTCGCACGTTGCTGTTCACCGCGCCAGCCGCTCGGCTTCATTCACGGAAATGTAACGTTGGGGCGACTCACGGATTGCCTCAACAACTCGTTCGCCTAGTACGCCGTGTCGGTCGCCAACACCGCCGCGGTCAGGCTCAACAGTCGCCCGGCGCGGCCGATCTTGGCCGCATCCACGGCATCCGGCGAATCGCCGGGGATGTGCGAATGGGCATCGGTGCCCGGCCACGACAGGGTGATCATCGGGTAGTTCGTCTGTAGGCGCTGGGACAGGTGGTAGGGCGCGTGGAGCCCGAGGCCCGCCGTCTTGACCGTGATGCCGAGCCTTCGCGCGCCCATCTGCACCATCTCGGTGATGCGGTCGCTGCTAGAACGCCAGGCGAGCACGGCGTCGCCGTCGCCCGCGCCCACGCCCTCCACCTCAAAGACAGCCACAACCTTCAGGTCCGACAGCCCCGACCGCGTGCCCAGGTACTGGTACAGCGCCGGCGTCTGGTGCAGTTCCCCGCCGGCCCAGGCCACAAACAGCACCGTGCGCTTGGGCTTGAAGTCCCACGCTTTCCACGAGCGGATGAGTTCCAGGAGGGTGGCCACGCCGCTGGCGTTGTCGTTGGCGCCCGGATACAGCACGCCATTGCCCACGCCCAGCCCGTCGTAGTAGGCCATGAGGACCACCATCTCCGAATCCAGCGCCACGTCCTCGCCCGGCCACATGGCCATCACGTTGCGGTAAGTGATGTCCTGCTGTTCTACGGCGGCGAACTGCGCCCGCGCCCGCGCACGGGTCGCCACGTGGAACCCCTCGCCGTCGGCGAGTGCCGCCCTGCGGTCGCGCAGCGCAGCCAGATTGTATCCCGAACCGCTCAGGATGCGGTCTGCCGCGTCGGGCGTGATCCACAGCACCGGCATGGGCCGCATCGTCAGCCCTGTGTCGGGCATGGGTGAGCCGGGCAACTCGCGGCGGAGCATCACGTCGGGATCGTCGGTGATGACAAGCGCCGCCTGCGCACCCATGTACATCGGCGAGGCCCCTGCCCCGTAGAAGAAGGGGTACGTGGTCAGCCACCTGTCTTCGTATTCCAGCAACAGAATGCGATCTGTCCGGGTCGCGTCGGCCTCCGACAGCCCAAGAGCAGCCCTGACCGTGCTCAGGTTGCCGTCGGGCACAGCCTTCACGGCCACATACACGATGGGGCCCTCCGCCACAAGGGCCTGCCTGGAGAACAGCTCAGTCGTTTCGGAGAAGTCCACGCCTATGCGGAGCGTCAGGTGTTGGCCCGTCGCGCCCCACGCCTCAAGGGTCGTCTGACCCTGGAGCGCCACGATGCGGCTGCGAATCGTCTGGAAGTAGGTCCAGTTCTCCCCCGCCGTTACCAGGCCCAAGTCCTCAAATTGGCGTGCGATCCAATCGGCGGCGGCCTCGGCGCCCGGCGTGCCAATCTGCCGCCCGCCGAACTCCGGCCCCGCCAGGGTCGCCACGTCCGCCATAGCCCGATTCACGTCAAAGGTCTCGGCCAGCGGCTTGTACCGCGCCCAAATGCCCGTGCTCTGCATCGTCCAGACGCCGACACCGAGCACCACGCACGCCACCAGCAGCGTGTAGCGATTGAACAGCGCTTTCATGCTCAAGGTCAGTTCCTCGGACAGCCGCCGCAGCCCCTCGCCCATCAGGGTGAAGGTTACGATGGCAATCAGGAACGCCAGCGCCGGGTACACCGTGGCCCACGGGAAACTGCGGAACGAGCGCCAGGAATTGGCGAGCATCACGCCCCATTCGGGGATGTCGTAGTAGGTGAGGAGCGGCGGCCCGCCCTCGCCTTCTGCCGCGAACCCCCCGCCGATGAACACGCCCAAGAACCCCAGTTCCCCCAGAATCATGAGGGCGCCACCCATCTCCAGAAACGCGAGGCTGACCATCGTGGGCCAGATGTTGGGCAGGACGTGCCGCGTGAGAATCTGACCTTGCCCCGCGCCCGTCGCGACGGCGCCCTCAATGTACGCCATGGGGCGCACCGAAATGACCTGGGCGCGGATGTTCTGCATCACCTCCGGCCAGCCGATGACCAGCAGGCCGAACACGAACGCATACAGCCCCTGGCGTATGCCGGCCGCATAGACCACCAGCGTCGCCAGGAGCAACGCGGGGAACGAATTCACCATCTCGCCCAGGGCCATCAGCGCGCGGTCCAGCAGCGTGTCGTGAAACCAGCCTGCGAGGAATCCGAAAACCCCGCCGATGACCAGCCGGCCCGCCACGGCCAGCAGGGCCAACATCAGGGTGCGGCGCGCGCCCGTGAGCAGTAGGCTCAGAATGTCGCGCCCTTGCGCATCGCTCCCCAGCGGGAAGACGTCCGACGGCCTGAACGGCGGCGTGTACGTGATTCCCCCGATGTCCACGCGGCTCGCCGTCGTGTAGGGGTTGTGGGGCGCCAGACTCGGCCCCGCCAGAACGACGACCAGCAACCCCACGCCCAAAATCGCGCCGAGGGCCAGCGCAGGATTGCCGACCGTCGCCTTGCGCCACGCACGGAGCCGCCCCCAGCGCATGGACTGCGCCAGGCGCGACATCTCCTCTGCCGACTCCTGGCTCATGCGGGCGTCCACCGGCAGGGGAGCCAGATCCTTCGCTTTTCTGCGCCGTTCGCGCAGCCCCCGCAGGGTAATGGCGCGCACAAGGCCCGTCCACGCCAGTTCCAGCCAGTTGCTGATCTCCATCTGCGCCGAACCCGTATCCTGTGCGCGACGCAACCGCGGATCCAGCAACCGATAGGCAAAATCCATGATACCGTTCACCAGGACGAAGAAGAACCCCGTTGCCAGCACCAACGCGGATGCCGCGTCCATGTCGTAGACCTGAAGGCGCTCCAGCAGATGCTTGCCCAGGCCCGGCCACCCGAAGAAAACCTCCACCACCGGCAGGCTGCTGAGCGCGAACCGCAGCGAGGACACGATGGCCGTGAGCACGGTCCCGGCGGCATTCGGCAGAATGTGACCGAACCAGATCTCGGAACTGGGCAGCCCTTTGGCGCGCGCTGTGCGCACGAAGTCCTCGCCGATGAGGTTCTCCATGTACACCGAGGTGAGGCGCGCCACCTGGGCCACGGGCCGCGCCGCCAGCACCAGCACCGGCAACACCATGTGGGAGTCCCAGCCGAACCCCCCGACGGGCACCAGCCGCGTACCCGTGCGCTTGTAGAACTCAATCGCCCCCAATTGCAGCAGCACGGCCAGGAAGAAACTGGGAGTGGACACGCCGATGACGGAAAGCAGAAGCATGGACAACGACACGGTCCGTCGGCGGATCGCGGCGGCCGCGATGCCCAGCAGCCCCCCGACCACGCCGCCGAAGACCAGCGCCAGCAGCAACAGCACCGAACTGTTCCACAGCGAGGTCCTAACCAGTTGCGCGATGGGTACGCGCTCGCCCTGGCGGAGCATGTAGCCCGTGCTGCGGGTGTACTCCCCCCAGTCGCCGCGAGGGATGCCCTTCCACAGGGTCAGCGTCTGCCCCCATGCCTGCTGCGCGACTTCGCCGATGGGCGCGGGTTGCAGCAGGCGCTGGCGCATGGCCAGGTCCTGGGTGAAGTACGCCACGTAGGTGATGGCGAACAACACCAGGATTCCGGCAACGATGCGGCGCAGCGCAAACCGTGCGAGCATAGTCCTCTCTCCGACGGGCAGCAGGTTTGCAGCAGGATGCCTGCGTGGGCCCTAAACAATAGACCCGCATACTTTGCCACAGGTTCACCGTTTCGCCAAAATCCGCCACTCATGTCGGCCCGCGATGGTCGTGTTCCGCCGCGTGCCCCACGTCGCGTTTTGCCATTCTCCCCGCGCCCGCTATAATGCCCATAGACTACGGAGCGCAGATCGCACAACCATGAAGCGGATCGTTCTCTGGGGGTTGATAGGCCTGGGGGCGGCGTTCCTGGCCCTATGCGCGGCGGTCAACCTGTACGGCTTGTGGGACCAGGCCGCGCCCGCCGACGCCATCGTAACGCTGGGCGCGCGCGTCCTGGCCGACGGCTCCCCTGGCCCCGACCTCACCAGCCGCACCACCCACAGCGCCAACCTGTTCCGCGCCGGACTCGCCCCCTACCTCATTTGCACGGGCGGGTTCCCCGGCGACCGCTCCTCGGCCGCCGCCGTCTCCCGCAAACTGGCCATCCAACTCGGCGTCCCGGCCGAGCGCATCCTCCTGGCCGAGGATTCCATGTCCACCCAGGAAGACGCCGAACAGGTCGCCCGCCTCATGCGTGAGCGCCACTGGTCTTCGGCCATTGTCGTCAGCCACCCCCTGCACCTGCTCCGCGCCCGCATCCTGTTTGAGCGCGAGGGCATCCATGCCCTTACCAGCCCCACACCACTGGCGGCGGGCGAAACCTCGCTGGACACGCGCGTTTACTACACCGTGCGCGAGGCGCTGGGCGTCATCGCCGCGCTCCTGCCGAAGGACTGGACCCGATCCCTGCCCGGCGTTTCCACACACATCCCCACTCGCACCGGCGTCTCGCTTCGCACCGCTGAGATTCCGCGATGAGCGATTGGCGTTCCATCCAGGCGTTGCGCAGGCTGCTGGCCCAGGAGACCGGCGTCATCTCCAAAGACTGGGGCGGGCGCATCCCCATCGCCCTCGTCTATCCCAACACCTACTACGTGGGCATGTCGGCGCTAGGGTTTCAAACCCTCTACCGGCTGCTGAACGCGCGGGACGACCTGGTCGCCGAGCGGGTCTTTTGGGACGAGAAGGCGCCAGGCCCGGCCCTGTCGCTGGAGTCCCAGCGGCCCCTGGGCGAATTCCCCTTCATCGCGTTCTCGGTTACCTACGAACTGGACTACTTCCACGTCCTGCTCATGCTGCGACGCGCCGGCATCCCCGTGCGCGCCGACGAGCGCGATGAGGGCGACCCCATCGTCCTCATGGGCGGCCCGGCGGTTACGGCCAACCCGCTCCCCCTGGCCCCCATCGCCGACGCCATCTACATCGGCGAGGTGGAGCCGTCGCTGGAACCGCTGATCGCGGCCCTGCAATCCCGCGTGGAGCGCACCCGCGCCGAGACGCTCCAGGCATTGAGCCGCGCCCCTGGATGCTACGTCCCCGCCTACCCGCGCCTGCCGGTGGCCCGCCAGTGGCTGCGCGACGTGGACGCCTTCCCCACCCACTCGGCCGTGCTGACGCGCCGCACCGAATTCGGCGACATGTTCCTGATAGAGATCGCGCGCGGCTGCGGGCGGGGATGCCGCTTCTGCCTGGCCGGGTACGTGTACCGTCCCATGCGCGAGCGAAGCCTGGACGCCCTGGTGGCGCAGGCGCGCGCGGGCCTTGCCTACCGCAACAAGATCGGGCTGGTCAGTGCTGCCGTGTCCGACTACTCGCGGCGGGATGAACTGGTCGCCCGCCTGCGCGAGATGGGAGCGAGAATCTCGGTCTCATCCCTGCGCGCCGATTCGCTGTCGCCGGCGCTGCTCCAGGCGCTGACCGAAAGCGGCGCGCGCACGCTGACCTTCGCCCCCGAAGCCGGGTCCGAACGCCTGCGCCGCGTGATCAACAAGAACATCTCCGAGGAGCAGATTCTCGCGGCGGCTACCCTGGCAGGCCAGGCTCGCTTCCCCGAACTCAAACTGTACTTCATGTTCGGCCTTCCGGGCGAGACGGAGCACGACATAGACGAGTTGTGCCGTTTGACCGGGGGCATCGCACGCACCTTCGGCGGCCGGGTAACCGTCAACCTGTCGCCGTTTGTGCCCAAGGCCCACACGCCCTTCGCCCGCGCCCCGATGCTCCCCGCTCCCGACCTGGAGCGCCGACTTGCCGCCGTTCGGGCGCGCCTGCGCACCGCGGGCGTCCCCGTCAAGGCCGACAGCGTGGCGTGGGCGCGCGTGCAGGGCGTCCTGGCGCGCGGAGGCGCGGAACTGGCCGACGTCCTCGCCAGCATGGAGGCGGTCTCACTGCCGGCGTGGCGTGCGGCGCTGGCGGCCCGCGGCCTGTCCGAGGACGAGTACCTGGAGCCGGTGCCGCCGTCCCGACGCCTGCCGTGGGAAGGCGTCGTCGCGTCGGGCGTCAGCAACGCCTACCTGGCACAGGAGCAGCGCGCCGCCGAGCAAGCCCGCACGTCGGCCGCGTGTCCCCCTTCGGGATGCACCCGCTGCGGCGTCTGCCCCTGAACAGGGCCAAGCGGCCCGTGGCGGGCACGGCGGTTGCCGCCCCCTTACGATTCGGCTCCGTCTTGTGTGGACGACCAACAGACTTCGGAACCGCCCCCTTCGGCCGATTTGACGCTGGCATCGCCCGCCGATATACTGTCCTTGAATGGGCAGCCAACACACCTTCGCTTGCGGGCCGGTGCCCGCGCTCTTTGTTTCAGGTGGCGTCATGCGCGTAATCACAGGAACGGCCAAAGGGAGAAAACTGGCGTCCGTGCCGGGCCAGAGCACCCGCCCCATCACCGACCGCGTCAAAGAGGCCCTATTCAACATCCTGGCGCAGGATGTGGCCAACGCGCGCGTGCTGGACCTCTTCGCCGGCACCGGCAGCGTGGGCATTGAGGCGCTCAGCCGTGGCGCGCGCGAGGTCTGGTTCGTGGACCGGGAATGGCAGGCCGTGCGGACCATTAAGGCGAACCTGGAGGCCACGGGCCTTGCCGCGCGCGCCAGGGTCGTGCGACAGGATGCCTTCCGCCTGCTGCGCCAGGTGGCCGGCAGGGAAGCCTTTGACATCGTATACGTGGCCCCGCCCCAGTACCAGGGGCTATGGGCCAAGGCGCTGGCGGCGCTGGACGAGGCCGACGTGCTGGCTCCGGGCGCCGTCGTCGTCGCCCAGATTCACCCCAAGGAGTACGCCGAGTTGCCGCTTGCACGCCTGCGCCTGGCCGATCGGCGGCGGTACGGGAGTACCGAACTCTGCTTCTACCGTGTCGCCGAACCCCACGAACCCCAACCAGGAGGGTGATCCCATGCAGCCCGACACGACACCCCGCTTCATCACCGTCTTCGGCGGGTCGCAGGCCACGCCCGACGGCGCTCTCTACCGCCAGGCCCGCGAACTGGGCCGTCGCCTGGCCGAGGCCGGGTTCGGCGTCATCAGCGGCGGCTACGGTGGCACGATGGAAGCCGTCAGCAGGGGCGCGCGCGAGGCCGGCGGCCTCACCGTGGGCGTTACCCTGGCCACCTTTGACCGCATGGCGCTCCGCCCCAACTCGTACCTGACAGCGGAGCAGAAAGCCCCCAACTATCTGGACAGGCTTGCCGAACTCGCGCGGCGCGCCAGCGGGTTCATCGCCCTCAAAGGCGGCATCGGCACGCTGTCCGAAGTCTCCATCACCCTCAGCCTATTGCAAATCGGCGAACTCCCGTTCAAGCCCGTGGTGCTGCTGGGCGAATGCTGGGCGGCCTACCTGGACACCGTCCGTCAGTGGTTCATGCTGCGCCCCGACGACCTGGCGCCCGTGTACATGGCCGCCGACGCCGCCCAAGCCGTGGCGTGGCTGCGCCGAGTTCTAGCGTGAGGTGGACCATGCGCCTGCTGGGATTGCTGGGATGGATTTCCTACAACTTTACCAGGCACCGCATCGCGGGGATACCGCTGACCTGGTATCTGGTCGGCTTCGCCGTCGCCTGGCCCGCGCTGCTCATCGCGGGAATTGCGCGGGCCACAGCCGTGGGCGTGGCCGTTGCAGTCGTGGCGGCGCTGCTGGTGGTAGCCATCGCCGTGGGCGCGCGCAACGGCTACGTGGTCTTTCGGCCCGCAGAGGCGCGCCCGACTGTGGTCGGCCCCCCGCTCCGCCCCGAGCAGAAAGTGCCCGCCCGCGCCACCGGCTTCTTTGAGGTCAGCGGCATGACCCAGTACCTGGCCGACGCCCGCGCCTGGTTTGAGACGGTGGAAACCCGCGAGCACATCGTCATCGCCTGGAATCCCCTGTCGCGGTTCCTGCTCCTGGCCAAGACGCCCAAGCACTTGAGCGGCATGTGGTACGCCTTCTTCCAGCCTGCCCACATTCGCGCCTTGCAGACCGGGCGCATGTCGTTCGGAGGGCGCATCCGCCCGGCCCTGCGCATCGCCTACAAGACCGAGGAGGCGAGGGCTCGCGGGGATCTCTACCTGACCTTTGACAACGAGGCGAACCTGGCGGCAGTGCTGGATGACCTGCTCCGCGATGCGCCGCTGTAGGTGGTCGCGGCATGGGTACACGTGCGACGCACGTTCAGAAGGCGCCCTACGCGCCGCGATGCATCGCGGTAGTTCGTCGCGGCATGGGTACACGTGCGACGCACTTCCGGAAGTGCGTCGCACCCTGGTCGCCAACACAA
This sequence comes from Chloroflexota bacterium, assembly GCA_014360805.1. Classification (NCBI taxonomy): domain Bacteria; kingdom Bacillati; phylum Chloroflexota; species Chloroflexota bacterium. The sequence continues at coordinate 33,386 of JACIWU010000008.1, read as the reverse complement.
AACAGAACTGAACCCGCTGTAGCGCCAAGATGCGCGATTCGGCGCGATGGAGTACAATATACGGCGCGGCGCCAATGCCCTGGATGCGACGCACTCCGAAAGAACGGGCCCGCGAAAGGAGAAGAAGATGAGGAAACAGTTTGCCCAATTGCTGGACAGGTTGCAGACCTGGGAAACGAAACTCCCGACCAGTAAGCAGGTTTCGCTGCTGAGCAACATCGGGCTGTCGGAAGTGGACGCTCTCCGCGAAGTGTGGCCCCATATCCCCCTGCAAAGCCGCCGCCTGTTGATCAGCAAGTTGCTGGACATGTCCGAATTCGATGTGTTGCTGGATTTCACCGAGGTCTTTCTCCTGGCCCTGGAGGACCCCGACGAACAGGTGCGCTTGGGTGCCCTGGAGGGGCTGTGGGAATACGATGAGGAAGATTTCGTGCCCACCCTGATCCGCATGATGGATTCGGACCCCTCCGTCCCGATCCGCGCGGAGGCAGCCATGAACCTGGGCAGGTTCGCGCTGAAGGGCGAACTGGAGGAACTGTCCCCCCAGACGACCGACCTGGTGCGTCGGGCGCTCATCACCGCCTGGAACTCGCCCGACCAGGACGTGGAGGTGCGCCGCCGCGCCCTGGAGTCCGTCGCCTGCCTCACCGGCGATGACATCGGCGACATGATTCGCGCCGCCTACCGCGACAAGGACGAGCGCATGAACGTCAGCGCCGTCTATGCCATGGGCCAGACCCTGGACGACGTGTGGGCCCCCTACGTGCTGAAGGAACTCAAGAGCCCGCGCCCCGAGATGCGCTACGAGGCCGCACGCTCCGCTGGCGCGCTGGAACTTGCCGACGCCGTCCCCACGCTCCTGGAGATGACCCACGACCCCGACGCCGAGGTGCGCACCGCCGTCATTGAGGCCCTGGGCGACATCGGCGGCGAGCGCGCCGTCCAGGCGCTCCTGGAACTGGCCCGAAGCGACGACGAAGCCATCCGTGAGGCGGCGCTGGATGCGCTGGACGTCGCCGACTTCGGCGAGAACCCGCTCGGCCCTGGCATCCTGTCGTGGTTGCTTGGGCAGGACGCTGGACCGATGGGGGTGCCAGGCTGGGACGAAGAATTGGATGAAGATGACCTTATGGACGATGACAACTTTGGCGATAAGGACGACGAGGACGAGTGGGGCCGCGATGCCGATCGCGACCGCTGGAACTGATCGCACGGAGGCTGTATGAACCTGAAACTCCGCCGCCTGGTGCGCACCCCATCGTCGGAGCAATACGCTTTGTTTGACCTGGACCGCCTGGACGAGAACGGCGACCCGTCCAGCGTCGGCAAGATTGACCTGCACTTCGTCCAGGAGGGCGTGTACGGCACGTTCCTCATCTGGGAGCAGGCGGCCAAGCGCATCGCACGCAAGGACCTCAAGGCGCTCGCCACCGCCCTCCTCATGGAACTGTGCGAGCCGATGGGCCTGCCCGCCGAGTACGCCGTGGAAATCTTCTGCCCAAGCCTGGATGATTACGAACTCCTCACCAACGCATCGGACGAGACGGCAGGAAGCGAGGCGTAGCCCATGAAGCGCGGACAGGCTTCCAAGACCCTTGTCTTTGACCTGGAAACCAAATACCTGTCGCACGAAGTGGGTGGTTGGGATTACATCCGCGACATGCGGATGTCCGTCGCCGTTACCTACTGCGTGGAGCGCGGTGAGTTCACCACGTACTACGAGCAGGACGTGGAGGCCCTCATCGCCGCCCTCAACGCCGCGGACCTGGTCATCGGCTTCAACATCCTGCGGTTTGACTACGAGGTGCTGCGCGGCTACACCCTCTTGCCCGTGCGCGAGGATAAGACGACGCTGGATTTGATGATTCCCCTGTCGCAGGCGCTGGGCTACCGTCCCAGGTTGGACGACCTGGCCGCCGCAACCCTGGGGATCGGCAAGTTGGGCAACGGGCTGGACGCCGTTCGGTGGTTCCGCGAGGGCAATCTGGAGCAACTCACCGCCTACTGCAAGCAAGACGTTCAGGTTACCTACGACCTGTACCGGTTCGGCAAGGAGCATGGGTATGTGCTCGTGCACGATCGTTACATGGGCGACAGGCGAGTGCCTGTGAACTGGTAGCATGGCTGAACCCGCGTATCTCGCACTCGTGCGTTCGGGCGAACTCAAGGAGCGCGTGGCCCAAGCGTACCGCCGCCTGGAACGGTGCGACATCTGCCCCAGGCGCTGCGGGGTCAATCGCCGCGCGGGCGAACTGGGCATCTGCCGCACGGCGGAGCAGGCGGTCATCTCCAGTTACGGGCCGCACTTCGGCGAAGAAGCGCCCCTCGTGGGCGTGGGCGGCTCGGGCACCGTCTTCTTCACCCACTGCAACCTCCGCTGCCAGTTCTGCCAGAACTACGAGATCAGCCAGTTGGGCGAGGGGCGTCCCGTCCGCACCGACCAACTCGCCGCGGTCTTCCTGCGCCTCCAGGACATGGGCTGCCACAACGTCAACCTGGTTTCGCCGACGCACGTGGTGCCGCAGATTCTGGCGACGCTGCTCGTCGCTGCCGAGCATGGCCTGCGGCTGCCGCTTGTGTACAACACGGGCGGCTACGACGCCCTGGAGACCCTGGCCCTCCTGGACGGGGTGGTGGACATCTACATGCCTGACATGAAATACGCCGACGCGGCCATCGCCGAGCGCTACTCCAAAGTGCCCAACTACCCCGCTGTGAACCAGGCCGCCGTGAAGGAGATGCACCGCCAGGTAGGAGACCTGGTCATGGACGAGCGGGGCATCGCCACGCGGGGGCTTCTGGTGCGCCATCTGGTGCTGCCCGAGGGCCTCGCGGGCACGGCGGAGATCGCCCGCTTCCTGGCCGAGTCGGTCTCGCGCGACACGTACATCAACGTCATGGATCAGTATCGCCCGTGCTACAAGGCCGACTCGCTCCCGCCGCTCAACCGCCGCATCACCCCCGACGAGTATCGGGCCGCCGTGCAGATGGTAACTGACGCTGGCCTGCACCGCCTGGACGACCGTATGCAGCGCTGGGCCTGGCTGATCCGATAGGCGCCGCGCATACGCAAAGGCACAAGGCGCGCCTTCCCACTACCGTCCGGCAGCTGTCCCCTCTCGCCCGCGAACGGGGCAAGTGCGCCATGGCGAGCGAAGCGAAGCAGTCTCGCGCCCGCGCGGAGATTGCTCCAGGGGTTCTGACAATACAGGTGCGACGCACCTCGGAGGTGCATCGCACCTGTCGCGCCCGTCGCCGTTTGACGTTTCGCCCCGCGGAGCGTAAGATGAAACCGAGTTCGTGGGAAGGGATAAGCGCATGGCGAAGGACGACCTGTTCGCCCACGCTCGGGCAGAACAAATCCGCAAAGAGGCTCCCCTGGCTGCGCGGATGCGCCCGCGGACGCTGGACGAGTTCGTGGGTCAGGAGCACATCGTCGGCGAGGGGCGGCTGCTCCGCCGCGCCATCCAGGCCGACCAACTGACCTCGGTCATCTTCTGGGGGCCGCCCGGCACCGGCAAGACCACGCTCGCCATGATCATCGCCAATACCACCAAATCCCACTTCGCGGCCATCAGCGCCGTCATGGCCGGCGTGGCCGACATCCGCCGCCTGATTGACGACGCCAAGGAGCGCCGCAACCTCTACGGCCAGCGCACCATCGTCCTGGTGGACGAAATCCACCGCTTCAACAAGGCCCAGCAGGACGCCCTGCTGCCGCACGTGGAAGATGGCACCATCATCCTCATCGGCTCCACGACCGAGAACCCGTACTTTGAGGTCATCCCCGCTCTCGTGTCGCGCTCGCAGGTGTTCCAGTTGCGTCCGCTGACCGAGGACGACCTGCTGGCGCTACTTCGGCGCGCCCTGGCCGACAAGGAGCGCGGCTACGGCAACTGGAAGGTGCGCGTGGACGACGAGGCGCTCCAGCACATTGCGCGCATTGCGGGCGGCGACGCGCGGCGGGCGCTGAACGCGCTGGAACTCGCCGTTACCACGACGCCGGCGGACAAGCAGGGCTGGGTACACGTTACACTCCAGGTCGCCGAGGACTCCATCCAGCGCCGCGCCATCCTGTACGACAGAGACGGCGACGCCCACTATGACACCATCTCCGCGTTCATCAAGAGCCTGCGCGGGTCGGACCCCGACGCGGCGCTGTACTGGATGGCGAAGATGATCTACGCGGGGGAAGATCCGCGCTTCATCGTGCGGCGGATGATTATCTTCGCGTCCGAGGATGTGGGGCTGGCGGACCCGCAGGCGCTGGTGGTGGCGACGGCAGCAGCCCAGGCGCTGGAGTGGGTAGGCCTGCCCGAGGCGCAGTACGCCCTGGCCGAGGCCGCCATCTACCTGGCCACCGCGCCCAAGAGCAACTCCACGGGCGCGTACTGGAAGGCCCTGGCCGACGTGGAGCGCGAGGGCAAGGTGGAAGTGCCCGATCACCTGAAGGACGCTAGCCGCGACGCCGAGGCGCTGGGCCACGGCGAGGGATACAAGTACCCGCACGCCTTTGACCGCCACTGGGTGGAGCAGCAGTATCTGCCCGATGCCCTCAAGGGCCGCCGCTACTACGAGCCGGGCACGCTGGGGTACGAGAAGAAGATTGCGGAGTGGCTGGCGTGGATGAGGGGGGAAGGTGCCGGCACGGAAGAGGGGGAGAACCACGAGGACGCATAAGCCTCTACGCCCCCACGCGGGGCGACCTCGGCACACTGCCTAGCCGCGCGGAAGGCTCACTCCACCACCCGCCGCTCCGACAGCGGCAGGATGCCGCTCGTATTCGCGGCGCACGCACCCTACGAATTGCCGCTTCCTCCTACGGCCTCCCCTGGGGTTCGCCGTTTGCTATCCGTGCGGTCAAAGTCCGCGTCAAGGCTGATCACCGTGGCGCCGGCCTGCTCTGCCGCCGCGTACTGATAGGCGTCGTCAAAATCAAGGCTGAAGCGGCGCATGGCATCCACAACATGGTGCAACGAGTCGGGCCGAACCGACACGAGCGTTACCCCGCCATCCACGAACACGTCGTCCACGAACCGAAGCAGTGCATCTGGCTGCCCAAGCCTCGTCAAAACGATCCCGATAGAGTGCAGGGTAAAGTCGGACATGGCGAGTTCCGCAGCAGGCGTCTGCGCCAGAAAGTTCCCAACTTCTTCCGAACGTTCCTGGTCAAGCAGACGCTCAAGCCAAACATTGGTGTCTACCAGATACATCAGTCACCTCGCCAAGACAGTGCCTGTCGCTGCAACTCAAGTGATGTGTACTGTTCGCGGTACGCGCGCAAGGCGCCCGCCCAGTCTTGGCGCAGGGTCTCTCTGGCCTGTCGGCTCCTCTTGGCGATCAGGAACTCTACGAAGTCAAGAACCTCGGCGCGCATATCGGGTGGAAGTTCCCGTATCATATCCTCTAGCGATTTGGCTGTTGAGTCCATGGTCTTGCTCCCCATCCCCCGGTGACATTACCATTTGACTTGACACGGTTCCAGGTCTCACCTTTTCGCCGTTCTCCGCCTGCCCCAAGCCGTTTCCTTGAGCACCGATATAGGCCGGATGCTACGCCCGATTTGGCAGGTAGTCCAGACCTCCAAACGGTAGGGTTCGGGCTACGTGATCTTGTAGACCTCTCGGCGATGCCGGACGAAATGCACGATGATCCTGTGGCTTGCCCTCTGGACCGTGTAGAGAACCCGGAGATCGCCCACGCGCAGTTTGAAGACCCCCTTCCATTCTCCCGTTAGGGATTCGGGGCGCACGTGATCAAAGTTCTCGGCTAGCCAGCGAAGCCTAGCGAACACCCGTCGCACGTTGGCCGCGTCCAGCCGGGCTAGGTCGGCCTCGGCGTCAGGCGTGAAATGTACCTCGTACATCTCACCAACTCACGCCCAGACTCGCCGCCGTCTCCTGTGCAGGAATGGTCTTCCCCCCGGCTTCTACGTCAGCGAGAGATCGCTGCAATGCCACCTTCATATCCTCGCGGAGTTCCAAGCCCTCGTCGGGGTCGCCAAGCATCTCCATGAGCGCTTCGGCCACCGTGTCGCGGATGAGTTTCTTGAACTCGTCTACACTCAAATCCGAGATTTTGGTCTCTGCCATCGCTTCTGCTCCAACCCTTGTTGCGTGGACTGCCGTCTGAACCCATCCACATTATAAAGCACATTCGGCCCCAGGTCAACGCCTTGACCGCTCCCCGGAATCTTGCCCAGTCGCGAGGGCGAGGAAGTCGCCCCAGCCCACCCCCTCACCCGAAGTAACTTGCCGCCAGCGCGATGAGGAATTGTCCCGCGTAGTAGAACGCCAGGCTGATGCGGTGATACCGCCACGGCCGCCAGAATCGCGCCGCGGCCAGGATGACATCCGACACGTAGAACAGCACCGCCCCGGCCGCCACCATCGCCGCCTGCCCCGCGCCGAACAGCGGGCTGGCCAGCGTGGAAACGGCGCGGTTCACCATCACCGAGATGACCACCATGTACGCGATGACCGGCACCCGCATCGTCCCCAGGTTGGGGCGGATGAGCGCGTAGAACCCCACGCCCGCCGCCAACAGCACCGCCGCCGAGAGGACGTCCCAGCCCGACGAGCGCCCCAACGACGCGAACACCGCCGTGTACGCCACGTGGGCCAGCAGGAACAGCCCCAACCCCACGACGAAAGCCCTGCGGCTCTCGTGGAACATGAGCGCCACGTCGCCGCCCAGCGAGAGAACCAGCCCCATGAGCACGCCCACGGTGTAGGTCGCGTTCTGGGCCGGCTCCAGGAACGCCAGCGCGCCCGCGGCGATGACGAGGATTGTGGACAGAGGCTTGAACACGTACACCAGGCCCCGCCTGTTGGCGAATTCGGCCCAGATGACGAGGATCACGGTAACGGCCAACGGGAATGCGAGGAAAACCGCAGGCTTCATCGCGCTGCCTCCTTGAGCGAGCGTGCCGAAATGCTACGGAGACTTGGCGCGCGGCAGGCAGTATCTCCACACCGCGCGCCTACGACCACCGACGTACACTTGCGCCAGGCGTGGGCTCAATGGCCGTACCACCCTCGGGACTACCGGCCCTCCACGGCTGCGATGGCTTGTTCGGGCGAGACGTTGCCGTAGATGACGCTCATGATGCCCGGCAGGTACTTGTCCATCATGAGGACGTTCGTGTACACGAGCGTCTTCACCATCTCTGGCGTCAGCACCCCGCCCTCCACGTCAATGCTTGTCTTGTAGCGGATTTCGCCGTCCGAGTAGTCCATCTCAAAGTTGCCCAGCACCAGGCCGTAGTTGGCCCGTGTGAGAAACTCGGCGACCGCCGGCCGCTTTTCCACCGGCGACTTGGCCTCCAGCACCGAGTAGAAGATGAAACGCTGCTGCTCGTTCTTGGCCTGGCCGTAGCACAGCCAACTCCCGTTGCGGCCCGAGAACCCCATCTGAAGGATGGGCCTGTCCTCCAGTTGGCGGAACCGCCAGTCGTCGTCCTTGAAGAACTGAACCATGGTGTCAAATACGGTTGCGCTCATACCGCTCTCCTTTCTGGCTACTCTGTAGCCTGCGCGCATTATAGCCCAGCCATGGGGGCTGTCAACGGCCACCGGCGATTCCCCCACCGCTTCACCGCAGAGGCCCTACCCGCGTCGTCCGCACCTGGACGGCGGGCGGATGCCATCACCCCCAGGCCCCGCCGCGTCGGGCTACCTCGGCCAGGACCCGCGCCACCACGCTGGCCAGGTCGCCGCTGGCCGGCGACGCGCACACGTAGGTCCACCCAGGAGGGACGGCTGCGCGCTCGGCCAGCCCCACGCTCACGCCCCCTTCGGCGCAGGGGATGGCGATGGGCATCGGATAGCGCACGCCGCCCTCCTTCACCTCAAACGAGCCTTCGGGGTACAGGCCGGCTCCTTTCAGCGCGCGCCAAAGTCGTTCTTCCAGCGGCTCGCGCATCCACAGGTCGTTGATCTCGTCGGCGGAGAGGAGCCGGCCCAGCGTCGTCGGCAGGAACACCAGCCGCCGCAGCCGCCTGCTGGGGATCGGCCGGGGCAGCGCCTCCACCGGCCCCAGCACCACGCGGTAGTACCAGTCGTTGGCGCGGGGATGTTCGGCCTCGTCGGGGAGCAACTCGCGCCGCCGCGCCAACTCAAACCGCAGCACCGGAGCCACATAGCGCACGCTCCAAGCCATCTCCCCGAAGACCTTGCTGAAGTAGAACGCCAGCAGGTCGGCCCCTACTTGGCGCGGCGCGCGCTTGACCGGAATGCGATACCAGCCCTGGGTCTGCACCGTCTCCCAGTCGCGACGGTTGTTCACCAGCACCACAAGAACACGATAGGTCTCCGGCGAACGGTAGGGCGTCCCCATGCTCATCGCAGCGTAACCGCCAGGTAGATGGCAGCGGCCAGGCCCATCAGCAGCCAGAGCAGCGCTAACACATGGGCCACACACCCCCACCAGCCTGCGGAACGGGCAACCCGAGATTTGTCCGAGGATTCCCCGCCCGATCTCTTCGCGAGCGCGCGTTGCCCTTTGGCCCAGCGGCGACTGGTGAGGCCCAGGACGATCAGCATGCCGCTCCCCAGCCCCCCGCCGAGCAGCGCATAGGAATATGAGGGGTTGTCGGGGCCTGCGCGCAGGATGAGCCAGGCCGCGCCCAGCAGCGCCACCGCCAGCAAGAACAGCCACCAGATCATCGGCGAGTTCCTCATCGCGCCCGCCCCCGCCGTCAGCAGATGTGGAGCGCCTCCGCCAATTGCGGCGCCAGGCGCTGAACGTCTTCGCGCAGGCGCAGCAGCGCCAGGTCCTTGGCCTTCGCCTCCAGCATCACATCGTAGGCGCGCAGCCCTGCCGTGTCTTGCACAAATCGGATGAACTCAAACGGGTTGATGAGGTCCGAGTGTTGGGTCCACAGCGGCGGCAAGAGCACGTTCTGCCGCCCGCCGTCCGCCATTTTGCGCGTGGCCGTGCGGAACTCCGTCCGCGGCGAACTGAAGTGAATCTTGGGGGTCTGCCCGTGCGGCCATGAATCCAGCGCCATGCGCACGGCGTCCAGAAGCGGCACCCCCTCGTGGTTGCAGTTCTGGTAGTGCAGGTAGTCAAAGATGAGGCGGATGCCGGTCTGCCGATGCACCCAGTGGGTATCCGAGATGCAGAACTGGCTTTCGTCGTTCTCCAGCACGAGACGCCTGCGGGCCGGCTCGGGCAGGCGCTCGTAGCGACGGGCAAAGCGTTCCAGCGCGGCCTTGCGGTCGCCGTAGAGGCCCCCCACATGGGTTACGACGACGGCCTCGTCGCCCAGGCCCATCTCGTCCAGGATGCGCGCCTGCGCCACGATATCGCGTGCGCCCTTCTCGGCGATGGATTCGTCCTCGGCGTTGAGCACGATGTACTGCGAAGGGTGGAAGGACAGCCGCAGGTCCTGCTTCCGCGCCATGTCGCCCAGGGCCGCCAATTCTCGGGCGCACTCGTCAATCTGATTGTGGAAATGCGGCATGTCGGGGTGCGTCAGATAGGGGGCGATGTCCGACGAGATGCGGTACATGCGGATTTGGACCTCGCCCAGGTAAACAAAGATGTCCCGCAGATAGGCCAGGCTCACGCCCAGGTGCGGGTTGTTCTGCCACCTGCGCGTGTCGTGCGATTTCAGCCCGGGCCGTCCCAGCACCTTTACCGCGAATCCAAGCCTCATGCTCTGCGCTCCGGCGTGTGGGTGTGCGCCTCGCAGGGATAGCCTTGCCGCACGCGGGTTCCGTGTCCGAACCGCGCGATGGGCACGTTAGCACGTTCGCGGGCCGCTGTCAAGCGCAGCAGCGGCTCGGCTCTGTCGCATGTGGCAATCCAACCGATACCGTTCTGCGCCATCGCGGGCCAAGCGACGCAATCCCCGTTACGCCCCCTCGCGAGCGGCGTGTCAGGGCCGGCGCCTGGCCGCGAGGAAGAACCCTGCCGCCAGCCCGACGCCGAGCGCCACCACCACCGCCACCACGCTGACGATGCCCACATCCAGGCGCTCCAGCAGGCCCGGCACAGGCGTGGGCGTTGGTGTCGGCGTGGCCGTGGGCGGCACGGGCGTGGGCGTGGCCGTCGGCTCGGGCGTGAAGGTGGCCGTAGGCGTGGGTGTAGGCGTGTCGGTTGGGGTGGCCGTGGGCAGCGGCGTGTCGGTCGGCACGGGTGTATCAGTGGGCGTGGCCGTGGGCTTGGGCGTGTTCGTAGGGGCGCGCGTCGGCGCGACGTAGGTCAGGCAGGCGTCGTCCCAGAACGAATCGTTGTGCTTTACGGCGTACTCTTGCCAGCCTTTGGTGTACACCGTTACGTGATCGGCCAGGGCGCGGGTGGTTACCGTCAACTGCACCCATGCGTCGTAGGGGAAGCCGTCGGCGTCGTAGCGCCGCGTCTCGCGATCCAGCACCGGCTCGGACCAGACGGTCGTTTCGGGCGGGGGCGCGCCGAACCCAGGCGGCGTGTTCCCGTAGGGGTCAATGCCGGCCTGCACGCGGTAGTAGCCCGGCCCGCCCTCGGTCAGGTCAGAGATGAAACTGTTGTTGCGGCCGTACATCTCGGTCTGGCCGGTGTAAATCTGCACCCAGATGGTGAAGGTAACCAGGCTTCCCTTAGGGACGGCCACCCGCTGGTAGAAGCCCGACGTGTGCGTGGCCCAGAGGGTGAAGAACTTCTGCGAGAACCGCCCACTGTGGACGCGATAGGGGCTGTTCTTCTCTACGATGTCCTCCACCTTGAACTCCGGCTCGCGGTTGCGCACCTGATCGCCCAACAGCGACCAGGGATACCAGCCGTTGGCCACCCACGACGACAGGCTGGTGCCTTCGCCAAGGGTAAGGCGGCTTCCATCTTCAAAGCCCGGGTTGAGCAGAAGGTTGCCCGGGCAGGGATTCTGCGCGGGCGGCGCGGCTATCGCCACGGTGAGGGGAAGCGCAAGGCTGACGAGAGTCGCGATCCAGATGGCGCGTGCGACGAACTTCCACATAGAGTTAGGCATCTCCTTGCGAAGCAGATTGTTGCGCGTGGGCGAGCACGACGGCCATCGCAATGGACAGGACGCGCGTTACGTGCTCGTCAGCACGTGAGTTGATGATGATGGGGACTTTGGCGCCGACCACCAGGCCGGCCATGCGGCCATTGGCGAAATACAGGATGCTCTTCGCCATGGTGTTGCCGGCCTCCACGCTGGGGACGATGAGGATGTCGGCGCGGCCGGCCACCTCGCCGCCCAGGTTCTTGATGCGCGCCGCCTCGGGCGATATGGCCGCATCCAGGGGCAACGGGCCATCCACCGCGGCGTCGTCCACCCAGCCTTGCGTGGCCATGCGCGAAAGGGCCAGCGCGTCAATGGAGGAGGGTACCTTCGGGTGCACCGTCTCCGACGCCGCCAGGATGGCCACTTTGGGGCGCCGGATGCCGAACAGGCGCGCCACCTCCACCGCGTTCTGGATGATCTCCAGTTTCTGATAGATGGTCGGGTACAGCACGACGCCGCTATCGCTGATGTAGATAAGCCGATCCAGGCCGGGAATCTCAAAGATGCCCACGTGGGTCAGCAGCCGACCGCGTCGCAGGCCGTACTGGCGATCCAGCGCGGTGCCCAGCAGTTCGTCGGTCTTCAGTTGGCCTTTGGAGACCACGTCGGCAGCGCCCTCGCTGGCCAGGCGCACGGCTTCGCGGGCAGCAGTCAGCGCGTCGGGCACGTGGGTGATCTCCATACCGGCCAGGCTCAGCCCTTCCCGCTCGGCGATGGCGCGGATGGCGCGCTCGTCGCCCACCAGGTGGCAGTGGGCGATGCCCTTGCGCTCCACCTCTTCGGCGGCGATGAGCACTTCGGGGTCGGCGGCGGCGGCGACGGCCACCGTCTTCGGCCCCACCGTGATGGCCTCTTCTATCATCTCGTCAAACGTCGTGATGGGTGAGGTACGCGGTTTCACTTCGCACTCCTCATGTCATCGCCAGCGCGCAGGCGGGCCAGCGCCAGCACCGCAAACAGTGCGGCCCCAACAGCCAGCGCCGACTCGTCCACGTCAAACCGCGACGTGTGGATCGCTCGGAACGGCTGCCCATGCCCGCGCACGCCGAGCCGCAGGTAGCACCCGGGGGCGCGCGCCGCGAAGATGCTGAAGTCCTCGGCGCCCATTTCCACCGGCTGATCGCCAAACCGCTCGCCCAAGAGTTCGCGCCCGACCCGCTGCGCCAGATGGGTCAAATCGGGGTCGTTGACCGTCGGCGGGTAGCCATCCAGAATGGAGAGTTCGTAGTCGCCGCCCAGGGCGCGGGCCACTTCGCAGGCGCGCTCCACCCCGCGGATGAGCGCCGCCCGGACTTCGGGCGTGAAACTGCGCAGGGTGCCCTTGACCTCCACGGCGTCGGGGATGATGTTGCCCTTCGCGCCGCCGTGAATGCTGCCGGTGGAGATGACGCCGCTGTCCAGCGGAGAAATCTGCCGCGCCACCACATGGTTGAGGGCCACCACCACCTGCGCGGCCAGCAGGATGGGATCCACGCCCTTGTGCGGGTAGGCGCCGTGGCTGCCCTGGCCCCGCACGACCACGCGGAACGCATCCGCGGCGGCCATGACCGGCCCCGAGCGCACGCCGGCCGTGCCCGCATAACCCTCGTCGTCCACATGCATCCCGAAGATGGCGCTCACCCCATCCATCACACCCTCGGCGACCATCCGCATCGCCCCGCTCTGGCCCTCGTCGTCCTGCCCCTCCTCACTGGGCTGGAAGATGAGGCGGACCGTGCCCTGGAATGTGCATTCTTTCAGGAGCATGGCCGCCCCCACCAGGCAGGCCATGTGCATGTCGTGGCCGCAGGCGTGCATCACGCCCGGGTTGCGCGAGGCATATGGGACTTCGTTCTCCTCCTGGATGGGCAGCGCGTCCATGTCGGCCCGCAGCGCCACGATGGGATGCCCCACCCCCATATCGGCGACAACGCCGGTCTTGCCGACGCCGACGCGCGGCTTCAGGCCAAGCGACGTCAAAAGGCCCGCGATGTAGTCGGCGGTCTCGTGCTCCTGGAATCCCAGTTCGGGATACTGATGCAGTCTTCGGCGAATCTCAACAAGCCGAGGAAGCAGCGCGTGTGCGTTGGAAAGCATGGAGTGGCCTCGCTAATGGCGTCAGGGTCAGGGCAGGCGGACGGCTCGCCTCACCTCGTCCAGCGTCTGCGATGCGATGGCGCGGGCGCGGGCCGCGCCGTCACGCAGGATGTCCCACACGTCATCGGGATGATCCGCATACTTCTGGCGAATCTCTCGGAACGGCGCCAGGAACTCTATCAGTTCCTCGGCGAACATCCGCTTGTGCTCCACGCAGCCCAGCGTCGCGGCCCGACAATCGCGCGCGATCTGATCCATACGGGCATCGTCGCCCGCAATGAGCCGGTGCAGCGTGAAGATGTTGCACACTTCCGGATGGCCCGGATCCTTCTTGTACAGGCGGGCGGGGTCGGTTACGGCCCCCATGACCTTGCGACGGATGTCTTCGGGCGAGTCGGCCAGTTCAATACTGTTGTCCCGTTCCAGCGACTTGCTCATCTTGCTGACGCCGTCCAGGCCCAGGATTTTGGGCGCCTCGGTCAGCACCATCTGCGGCTCCACCAGCACCTGGCCGTAGCGGGCGTTGAATCGGCGCACGATTTCGCGTGCAAATTCCAAATGCGGGGCCTGGTCTATGCCCACGGGCACGGCGTCGGCCTTGTACAGCAGGATGTCGGCGGCCATGAGCACCGGATACCCGACGAGGCCGTAGTTCACGTTGTCGGGCTGCTCGCGCACCTTGTCCTTGAACGTGGGCAGGCGCGTCAGCCAACCGAGCGGCGTTACCATGCCCAAGAGCGCGTACAGTTCGGTTACCTGGGGGACGTGCGACTGGACGAAAACGATGGTGCGCTTGGGGTCAATGCCGGCGGCCAACCAGTCCAGGATCATCTCGTAGGTGTAGTCGCGGAGCGGCGACGTGTCCACCAGCGAGGTGAGCGCGTGCAAATCCACCGCGCAGTAGACACAATCGTACTCTTCCTGTAACGCCACGTAGTTGCGGATGGCCCCGAAATAGTTGCCAAGATGTTGGCGTCCGGTTGGACGCGCCCCGGAAAAGACCCGTCCCTTCTTCATACCCTCACCTCAATCCAAACATCTGTAGCCGAACCGGCCACTCTAGACGCTTCAGTAGCCGTTGAACCCCACGCGGACGCGCCCGCCCTCCACGATGGTGGGGACGGCGCGCTTGCGGCCGTTGAGCGCCAGCATGCGTTCGCGAGCCTGGCGGTCGGCGAGAACGTTGTACTCGGTGAACGCCACGCCGCGCCTGCGAAGGTCCTCTTTCGCCGCTGCGCTATAGGGGCAGCCGGGCTTTGTGAAGATGATGACTTCTTCCTCAGGCATCGCCCGCCTCGCGATGGTTCTTCCTGCCGCACGTAGTTTACCATAGGTGCGCACGGTGGACAAAATCATCCCCGCAGTCGCTTTGGGTGGAAACCTGTAGCCCTGACGGGTGTTTGAAGGATGAAACAACCTCGTGCTATAATTGAGAATACCCGTACGGGGAGGAGAAGATTCATGGGCAAGCCAAAAGCCTTTGTCATCGTGAATCCGGTCGCCGCCAATGGGCGGGTGGCCGTGCGGTGGCCCGACGTGCGGGCGCACTTGACCCGCCTAGGCCTGGACTTTGACTTCCGCCTGACCGAGCGGCCGCTGCACGCGACGGAAATCGCGCGCGAAGCGGCCCAGGCAGGTTACAGCCCCATCGTGGCCTACGGGGGAGATGGCACCCTCATGGAGGTGGTCAACGGCCTGCTGGGCGAGCCGGGCCAGCCTTCCGAGGTGCCGCTGGGCATCATCCCGGGTGGCACCGGCTCCGACTTCGTGCGCACGCTGGGCATCCCACACGACTACCGCGAAGCCTGCGCCAGGCTCATGAGCGGCACGGAGCGCCTGGTGGATGTGGGCCACACTACCTTCAGGGCCTTTGACGGGAGCGAGCGGCGGATGTACTTCGCCAACGTGGCTGGCCTCGGCTTTGACGGCGAGGTGGTGGAGCGGGTGCAGCGCAGTTCCAAGGCCCTGGGGGGCACGCTGACCTACCTCATGAACCTGCTCTTGACGTTAGTGTACTACAAGAACAAGCATGTGGCCCTGCGGTTTGATGGGCAATCGCAGGACAGGCGGATGAATTCCGTGCTCGTGTGCAACGGGCGCTACTTCGGAGGCGCCATGTACATTGCGCCGCCGGCGGAGTTGCAGGATGGCGAGTTTGAACTCGTGATTCTGGGCGATTTCTCCAAGCCGGAACTGGTGGTTAACGTCCCGCGGGTGTACAAAGGCACCCACCTGACGCACCCCAAGGTGCAAATTCACAAGGCGTGCGAGGTGCACGTGGAAGCGAAGGAGCGCATGCTGGTGCAGGCCGACGGGGAGTTGGTCGGGCAAGCGCCGGCGTCCTTCCGCATCGTCCCGCGCGTCCTGCGGGTCATCGCGTGAGCGGCGCGAGAGGGGGCGCAACGTGAAACAAGCATGGCGGCAGTTGTGGGGGTGGCGCTGGCCCGTCCTGGGCGTGGTGGTGGGAGCCATCGCCGCGAGCATTCTTCGTTCGTTCGGCGTCGGGGTTACGGTGGAAGAGGGCCTGCTGTGGGGGGCGGTGGCGGGACTCGTGGTGATGTACACGCCCTACTTTCTGCGTTCGGGCAAGATGGTTACGAAGCGCGACAATCGGGTGGTCAATTTCGTCGCGGGCGTGTTCGTATTCCTGGGCATCTCGGCCATCATCATCGCCATCTTTTTGGGCATCTTCTGGGTACTGTCGCTGTTCATCCGATGAACCCCGCGCGGAGGCGTATGCGAGCACAAATACCCTTATCCGGCGAACGGCCCGAGGCCGACACAGACGCGACCCGGGAGGCAGGTAGCCGCCTGCCAGCCTCGGGCGAGGATCGCGCGCGCGCCTATGGCATGGTCGCCACCCCGCCCGAAATCGTGGAGTTCATGGTGGGCCTGTGCGAGCCGAGCGTTGCCGGCCCATTGGATGTGCTGGAGCCGGCCTGCGGCGATGCCCCCTTTCTGCGCGCCTTTGTCGCGCGGTACGGGATGCGCCACGACCTCACAGGCGTGGACATCCACGCGGCGGAGACGCGCCTGGCGCAAGCCCAGATGCCCACAGCGCACTTCCTGGACACCGACTACCTGCTTTGGGAAACCGAGCAGCGTTTCGACATCATCATCGGCAACCCACCCTACGGGATTATCGGGGATGCATCCCATTACCCGATCCACACGCTTCGGGAGCACAAAGCGCTCTACAAGAAGCGCTTCGCGACATGGTTTGGAAAGTACAACATTTACGGGGCCTTTATCGAGCAATCCGTGCGCCTTCTGAAACCCGAAGGGAAAGCCGTGCTCGTAGTTCCCGCCACATGGCTTGTTCTAGACGATTTCGCGCGACTCCGCGCGTTCCTGGCGCATTCGGGCAAGGTAACGATCTACTACCTGGGCAAGGCATTCCCCAAGCGAAACGTGAGCGCCGTGGTCCTCGTGCTCGCGAAAGGCGAAAGGGGACTGGAACTCTACGACGGCATGGAACGCGCCGTGAGCAAACAGGAGTACCGCGGCGAAATCATCCGCTTTGAAACGCCGGACGCGGTGGCGTTTGAGCGCAGCGGTATTCCGCTGGGCGAGTGTTTTCGCGTCCACTTCGCGGCGCGGAGCCCAGAGATTCGGAAACACCCCTCGGTCGTTACCGCGCCCCGCGAGGGCTGCGTCCCTATCCTGACGGGTCGTAACCTGCAACGCGGGCGGATTGACTACGAGACGTGCTATTCGGGGCTGTGGATGCCGCGAGAAGATGCGCCGCAATTGCGCGCCTTCTACGCTTCGCCCCACATCGTCGTTGCCCACACCAAGGGGACGCGCGTTGTCGCCGCTGTGGACTGGCGCTGTTACCCCTGGCGCGAGGAGTTCCACCTGGTGCCGCTCGTGGGCATTCCAGACCTGGATGCGTTGGTAGGCTACCTGAACAGCGACGAGGTGCAGCACTACACCCGCGCCCTTTACCGCGATTTCGTACCGCACCTCACGGCTACCATGCTGAAAGTGCTGCCGATACCGAGGAAGTTGATCGCGATGCAAGCGGAAATCCAGTTGAGCCTGTGGAGGAATGGCGACCATGGACAACCCTATACTGGTGCGTTTTGAGGAGTTCCTCACATCCATTCCCCTGGATCATTACCGAGACGAACTGCTGCCCGTCAAGACCGTAGAACAGGATTTGCCTCCGGCGCTCAATCCCTTACCTTCCATTTATGAGAGTTACTGGATGCCCCAGCAGGATGCTCCCAGGTTCCCTTGCTATGAGGAGTTCTTTGAGAGATGGTGGAAGTCGCATCTGGAGCCGCTGGACGATTTCATCGGCAAGTACTTCTGGGGGTGCTCGCGCGATTTCGTACGCCTGGGGTTCAAAGCCCGCCTTTATCGCACGCTCATATCCGTGCTGACGCAGTTTCACTTCGCCTACACGTGGATTGCCTGCTGCAGGTTGCCGCTGGAAGCCTCGGCCGATGCCGACATGAACGGCATCGATGCGCTGGTTCGCCACAACGACTCTGCGGTCGCGCTCCAGGTGAAGAAGGAAACCTATCGCACGGAGGCGAGGGGCGTTGGGCGCTTCGCTCAGCGCAAAATGCGGGTTCTCTTGGTTGTGGAGGTACCCTATACGATCACAGGGGCAGAGGAGTGGCAGCGGCGCGCGCAGCGGGCGAAGACCGCTCACACGCGCGAGCGATACAGCGCCTTTGCCTTCTTGGCAAGCCAACTGCAGAGGAGACTACCGAACGGGTTCGTCGTATTCCGTGAAGAGTACCCGCAAGCGGTGGAAAGAGTCATCGCGGAGGCCATTCAGAACGAGCGCCAGGGTCTCATCCCCTGGGACGAACTGTTGCAGCAAATCCGCCCGTGGGCGCCAGCCCCATAGGTCCGCAGCGCCAGTAACAAGGCGCCAAGCCTTTCGGCACCGTGCGCCGCGATCGTCCGGCGTGGGGATCATCGAACCGCAGGCTCCCCTAAACTATGGCAGTGCCCTGCGCATCTGTTCCAGCCAAAGCGTCAGGCTTGTGAGCGCCCAAACGAACCGCTGCGCGCCAACGTGGAGGGGTTCACCGGCCAGGGCGCGGCCGAACACCCGACGCACGCCGCTCGGCCGGCAGAACGCCATCAGCGGGTTCTCGGGTGCGAGCACCAGATCCCCCACCATCTGCCGCACCACGGGATGGGTGAACACATCGCGGAACGGCAGCAGGAAGGCCTGGCGCTCGCGGTACACCCACTCACGGGGCACGCTTTGGGCCAGCAGGGCCTTGAGCAGGAATTTGGCCGTGCCATCGCCCCGTTTCTCGCGCCATGACATGGAGAACGCCGTCCGTATCACTTCCGGCTCCATGAAGACGTGGAGCACGAACGCCCCGCGCTTCAATAGCGGATCAAAGGGGCGCGCACCGCACATGTGCGTCCCGTGTCGCAGCATCGCCATCATCGCCACCCGATCTTCGGGCGTCATTCCGTGGGGCAAGCGTACCTGCACGACATCCAGCGCGTCCCGCATGGCGGCACGTATGTCGGGCGGGATGTCGTAGGCCAGCCCAAGCAGCGTACCGTGCAAAAATGCCGCGTTCTCAAAAACGGTAAACCGCACGCTGCGCTGCAAGGTGGACGCAATGCGGGCTGCCGTGCCTTCCCGCTGCCAGAACCAGAGGGGGTATGCCATCGCCCCTAGCGCCCGTAAGGGCGATGGAATCGCGTAGATTTTGCGCCAAGACGACAGTCGGAAGCCCGTGTCAAACGGGTGCCCCGCGCTCGTTCCGGTGGCAACCATCGCAGGCATCTCGCCGTGCTGTTCCCTGTCCCGCACCAACGCCAGCGTCGGGAGGATGGCCGGATCGGAGAAGGGAAAGCCGTACTCGCGGGCCATACCCTCCATCATCTCGGGGACACGATCTGGGTTCCACACAACCCGGTCGCAGGCCAGGCCCAGACGATCCGCCATGTCCTGCGCCAGGCGGTAGAAGGGGTCTGATTCGGGGCCTGTCGTGAAGTTCTGGAGGCCCACATCCGTGCGGCCCAGCGCCGCCAGCCGCGCCGCGATCAGCCCGGAATCCACGCCGCCGCTGAAGTGCACCGCCGCGGGCCGCGGCATGCGCTTCAGCACCGAGTCCAGCGCCTGCCGCACGCGCTCCACCGGCTCGCTACCGTCGGCGGGGACCAGCATGTCAGAAGGGTGGAAGAACTCTTTCTCCGAGGGCACCCCGCCCGCCGACAGCGAGAAGACATGCCCCGGCTGCACGCGCCGTACCGCCTCGGACAGGGTGTGCGGCGGGGGCACGTAGTCGCACTGGAACATCAGGTAAACGCCCAGAGGATGGAGCCGAAGCCCGGCCCAGCGCACCATGAGCCGCAGGTCGTTTCCGAACACCCAGTCGCCGCCGGTGTTGGCGTAGTACAACTGCTCCACGGTCAGAATCGGTACCGCAACGCGCACATCGCCCGACAGGAGCGACACGTCCATGCGGATCGCATTGGTTTCAAAGCCGCGCGGCGACTCCTGTGCCAGCGCCTGTGCCCGCGTCAGCGTGTCCAGCGGGATGAGGGTCAGGCCGCTGCCCTGCTCGCGTACCAGCGCATGGGTATCGGGCGGGCGCAGGCTGACCCAGCCGAAGGCAAACACGCGGCCATCGGCCACCGTGCGCGAGAATGCGTAGGGCCGCAGGCCAAGCCATTCGGCGTGGCGGGATAGGAGTTCACGCCATCGGGATTCGCCCGTGGGTGCGCCCAGGAACGCGAAGAAGAACATACTCCCCTCCTGTGGCGCTCTCCGTGGGCGCCCAGACGACGCCTGGCTTCAGACCCGACGGACGGAGATCGCGGCCTACGTCTTCGCCAGGCAGTGGATGATTTCACCCAGGTACATGCGATGGTAGTCGCGCGACGGGTAGTTCTTGTGGATGCTTGCGTCCAGAAAGTGGGTGGGGTCTATGTCTTGGAAGTAAATCTTGCGGCACTCCAACACCAGGCGCGCTTCGGCGAAGTACACCGCGCCCGTCTCGGCCACGACCGGCGTGAGGCCGGCAGCCCTTGCCTTGTCCACCTGCCTGCCCGACTTGGAACCGCACAGGTTGAGCGCCTCGCGGTACGCCTCGCCGAAAAACGAGAGCGTGAAGCACTCCGAGCGCTCCATGAAGTCGTAGGTGTAGCGCTGGGGGCGGATGAAGCAGATGGCGATATTCTTGTTCCACAGGACGCCCATCCCGCCCCACGAAGCGGTCATCATGTTGAAGAAGCCGCGAGTGCCGGCGGTGATCAGCATCCAGTCGGAGCCGATAAGTTTGAACACATTGTCGCGGATGTCTTCGGGCTTGATAGGTACGAATGTGCTCATAGGCATCTCCGCTCGGGTGCATGGGCCGCAGGGGCATTACTCCCTGGCGTCTCGGTAGATATTCTGCATGACGCGCAGCAGTTCGGCCACGTCAAACGGCTTCTCAATAACGGGGCGACCGGTCTTGCGAAGGAAGGCGCGGGTTTGGACGCTGGCCGTATCGCCGGTGATGAAGACCAGCCGCTTGACCAATTCGGGGCGATGCTCCTTCAGGTACTCGTAGAGGGCGTCGCCGCCGAAGCCGGGCATGCGCACGTCGCATAGGATCACGTCATAGTGGGCAGCCGCAATGCGCTCCCTGGCCTGCGCGCCGTCGGCGAGCGTGTCCACTTTCTGGTCGTGCTGCGCAAGCAGTTCTCGCAAGAGGAGCAACGTGCCCTCTTCGTCGTCCAAGACCAGCACATTGCCCGGGGGCAGTTCGGGCAGTCGGTCGCTGGCGGCCTTTTCCGCCTCGGCCCTGCGCATCCCCCGCACGGGCAATTCCAGCACGAAAGTTGCGCCGCGTCCGGGCGTACTTTCGGCCCAGATGTGCCCGTCGTGGTCGCGGACGATGCCGTGGCACACGCTCAACCCCAGGCCCG
Source organism: Chloroflexota bacterium (assembly GCA_014360805.1). Classification (NCBI taxonomy): domain Bacteria; kingdom Bacillati; phylum Chloroflexota; species Chloroflexota bacterium. Next base: position 12,400 of record JACIWU010000008.1, on the reverse strand, counting down.
TTCCTTTGCCGGCGACCTTGGTGGTGAAGAACGGGTCAAAGATGCGCGTGAGGAGTTCAGGCGGGATGCCCGGGCCGTCGTCCGCGAACTCTATCCGAATCCAACTTTCCAGTGTGGACTCGGGCTGGTCGGCCAGGTTCAGGGTGGAGTTATGGGCGTAGCCCGTGGGCCGCAGCACCGGCATCGTGCGGATGGTGAGTGTGCCGCCGCCGTGCGCCTCCTGCATTGCCTGCTGCGCGTTGTTGATGATGTTGACGAAGACCTGCTGGAGTTGGTACGGGTCGGCGGCTGTCCTGGGCAGGTTCGGGTCAAGGTCCTGCTCCACCTTCACGCCGCTCACGCGCAGTTGGTACGCCAGGAGCGACAGCGTTTCTTCCACGATGGTGTTGATGTCCAGCATCTTCTTTTCGGGCTCCTGGCGGCGGGCGAAGGTGAGCAGGTTGCGCACGATGCGGGCCGCGCGGCGCGTCTCGTCATGGATAACGCTCAGATACGACGACTGGCGGTCTGTCAGGTCGGTGCGCTGGAGCAACTGCACGAAGCCCAGGATGGAGGTGAGCGGGTTGTTCAACTCGTGGGCCACTCCCGCCGTGAGTTCTCCCAGGGCCGACAGTTTCTCGGCCTGCATCAAGCGTGCCTGGGCCGCCTTCATCTGGGTAACGTCGCGGGTGTACTCCACCACCGCCTGGATTTCACCCCGCGCGTCAAAGATGGGGTAGATGGACACATGGCGGATGCGCGAGCCATCGCGGTCGGTGATCTCGGCCGACGCGGGGCGGCGCGTCTGGAGCACCTGCTGGAGCGGGCAGCCTTCGGGCGGATGAGGGGCCCCGCTCATCGCCTCGCAGCAGCGCTCGCCGACCAGTTGCGTGAAGCGTCGCCCGGCGGCTCGGGCCGCTGCCTGGTTGGCGCGCAGGACTTTGCCCTCGGGGCTGATAAGCAGCACAGCCTCGCCGATGGCGTCAAACGTGGCCTCCCATTCCTTCTTGCCCTGCTGCACGCGGGCGAAGAGCCGAGCGCCCTCCAGGCTCATGGCCACCTGCGCCGCCATCACCGAGATGGCCTCAAACTGGTCGCCGGTAAAAGCCCCGCGCGGTTCGCCGGCCTGCAGGCACAGCACGCCCAGCAGGCGGCTTGCGGCCATCAGGGGCACCGCCAACGCCTCGCCCTTCACCTTGCGGTCCAGGTCGATGGCCAGCGCCGCAAGCCCGCCCCCTGCCGAACGGGTGTAGGCCAGGAGCGACGGGTCGGGCGCGGCCGTGATCAGGACCGCCTTGCCGTTCTGCTGTACCCATTCCGGCAGGCCCGGCGGGAGCGACGCGTGGGCCATGCCCGGGGCGGATGCTTTGTGCCTTGCGAGCACGCCCGAATCGTCCACCAGCCACACGCAGCCATCCACGGCCTCGGTGAGCGCCACCGCCTGCCCCAGGAGTTCCTCCAGCAGCGAATCCTGATCCTGGATGGAACTGATGGCCAGGCTGAGACGCAGCAGCCCACCCAGCCAGGAGGGTGCGCGACGGGTCGGCCCCCTCTGGCGCAGGGCGTCCAGGAGCGAGGCCAGTTCGTCGGCGGTGCGGATGCGCTGCACGACGAACCCGTTGCGTCGCGCCAGCGCGGTCTCCAGGTCATCTGCCTGCGCCGACGACGCGGCGAAAACGGGCATGACCCAGGGCGCGGCTTCGGCCAGCATCTCGGCGATGCGCGCCATCTCTTCGGGTGTGGCCGCCTCTACAATCAGGGCAGCGCTGGTTGCCGGGTCGTGTAATTTCACCCTATCCTGCCTATTTGCCACCATGGGTCCTCCCCAGAGATGCGGCGGTGTGCGTGGCCGCTCTCTGCGCGTGGCATGGGACCCCGTGAGCCGCCTACTTGGGGGCCGAGTCCAATTTGCGGGCGAGTGCCTCCACATCCTCGGGGCGCACATACCACATGAGCCCCAGTTTGTAGGCGGGCAGTTTGCCTTCGCGGACGTATCGCCGCACGACCTCGGCGCAGCGGTTCAGGCGCAGCGAGACGTCGCGGATCGTCAACATCTTCTGCGTCAGCAGTTCATTCATACTCCTCTCCTCCGTGCAGGGCTAGCCGGTCTCCGTCTGCCAGTCTTGCCTCAGCCACTCGGGCGGCTGCCAGCCCCCCGTTCCGCGGCGGCTGTTGACCTCCTGGGCCGAGTTGCGGATGAACTGGGGGCCTTCGCGCTTCACGACGCGGACGAACGCAGCGGCCACCGCAGGGTCAAACTGCGCGCCGGCATTCCGCTCCACCTCGGCCACGATCTCCTCGGCGGGTTTGGCGCGGTGGTACGTGCGGTCCGACGCCATGGCCTCCACAGCATCGGCCAGGGCCAGGATGCGCGCCTCCAGCGGGACGCTGTCGCCGACGAGGCCCCTGGGATACCCCTTGCCATCCCAGCGTTCGTGGTGCGCCGACACAATAGGCACCAGGTTCTGAAGTTGATGGCACACGCCCAAGATGCTATCGGCCGCCAGGGCGTGCTGCTTCATGACCGCGTATTCTTCGTCGGTGAGGTTACCGCGCTTGTTGAGCACATGCTCGGGCAGGCCGATCTTGCCCACATCGTGGAGCAGGGCGGCACGGCGCACCAGTTCCACCCGCTCTGGCGGCAGGTTGAGTTCCCGCGCCAGGGCGACGGCGTACTCGGCCACGCGGGCCGAATGGCCGTACACGTAGGGATCGCGCGCGTCAATGGCGCTGGCCAGCGTCATCAGTAGTTCGTCGTTGATCATCTGGATTTCTTCGTTGGCGCGGGCCAGTTCCTGGTTGACCTTGCGCAGCGCCGCCACGTTCTGCACCGTCTGGTCCACGTACTGCTTCTGAGCGTAGCGCATGATGAGCAGCGGCGCGAGGAAGGCCACAATGCCCCAGACGTCAAATGTCAGGTAGGCCACGGCGAAGAACAACGCCAGGAAAGCCATCACCACGTAGTGCACCGCCAGCCAGCGGAACTGCTCCCTCCACACGCGCCCTGGGGGTGTGCCCTCCGAAAGTCCTAGTGCAGTGGACAGCAGCATAGTGCTGACGAAGTAGTTGGCCATGCCCGCGACCAGCACTGGCACCGCCAGCAGCAGGATGTTGGACACCTGCAGTCGGATGCCGGCGAGGGCGAAGAGGAGCGCCGCCACCGTGCTGGAAATCGTGTGGTTCGCCGCGTTGAACACCACCTGGTAGATGCGGGGCCGCCGCTTGAGCCAGTGGCCGATGGCGATAACCGGCCCCACCACCGCAGCGCCCACGGGCCCGTACATCAGGGCCGCCGCAAAGATCGCGACGAAACTCACCGATACCGTGCTGGCTCCGTACAGGTCCACCGAAAAGAGTTCCGCCGCGCCCGCAAAGGCCGCCAGAATGGCCAGCCCTTTCACGTCAAAGCGGCTCACCGAGGGCAAATAGAAGGCCAGTAGTGCCACTCCACACGCGACGACGGCCCCCACGAATATCCAAGCCGATTTGGGCAGGCGGCGCGGCTTGGCCGGCGGGGTGGAGGCATCGCGCGGGTTGGGCGGCGGGCTTGCCTTCGCCGTCGCGGGCGCAGACCGGTCGGCTCCGAGGGTAGGGGCGGGGGGCGGTTCCTCGGCGCTGTCTCCCGCGGGCGGGACTGGCGGCTCGCCGCTCTCGCCGGGCACCGACATACGGACGCGGTTCTTGCCCGAGGCTTTGCCTTGATACAGGGCTACGTCGGCGGCGTGCAGCAACTGCTGCGGTTCGTAGCCGTCGTCGGGATACGACGCCACGCCCGCCGTGATGGTTACGTAGATAGGCTCCAGCCGCGTCGGAATCTGGATGGGGGTGGATTCCACGGCCTTGCGAATGCGCTCGGCGACGACGTAGCCCTCGTGGGTGGTAGTTTCGGGCATGAGGAGGGCGAATTCCTCGCCGCCAAAGCGCGACGCCACGTCGTACTCACGCACTTGCTCGCGGATGATGCGGCCCACGGCTGCCAGCACGGCATCGCCCGCCAGGTGGCCGTGGGTGTTGTTGATGTAGCGCAGGCCGTCCAGGTCGGCCATGATGACCGCGAGGGGACGGCCAAAACGCCGCGCGCGCCGCAACTCATCGTTCAGGGCGTTGGTGAAGTACTTGACATTGTACAGACCCGTCTTGGCATCCACCTGTGCCTCTTCGCGTAGGGCCGGAATGCTCAGCGCGCGGTGGATGAGGATCAGTGGCGCAAGGCCCAAAATCACGAGCCACGGCCCGAGACGCCAGAGGAATGCCATCGCGCCGCCCACGCAGGCCAGCGCCAAGTCGGTGAGCAGGTTGCCGGGGCTCAGCACTTGGGACTCGCGCAGGCTCACGTTGCGCGCCAGCAACAACACGATGCCCACCAGCAGATGATTGACCAGAATGTAGACCGACGCAGCAACCAGCACCGCCGCGATTCCCGTCAGATTCGGCGCGGGGACGCGGTCGCCCCCCACCAGCAGTTCCAGCGCCGCCTTGCCCGCAAACCCCGCCAGCGTGTGCCCTGCGATGTTGAAGGACTGGATGTACCACCGGTACTTCACCTTGAGCCATTCGGGGACATGCCCCAGCGCCACCACAACGGCGAAGGTAACCGGATCTTGCAGCACGATACTGGCGAAGAAGAACGCAGGCGTCAGGTAGTAGTGCTGGTGCTTGGGCGTAACGACGGTGAAGTACTGGGCCGTCATCGCGCCGATGAGCAAGAACACCAGCAGGCCCCAGTCGGTGCCCCTGGGCGGGGAGACAGCCGCCTCGGCCAGGACGGCGACGATCGTCAAGCCGAGAATGCCCAGGATATACGCTCGCGCGGCCTTTGACAGATCTTTCATCTGGCTCCCTCTCTCCTCTACGCTCTGGGTAGATAGTAGCATGCTACTACGGAGAGGTCAAAACAAACCCTGCCTGTGCTCTGGTAGGGAGGGTTGTGTGAGCGTTGGCCTATTTGCGCGGGTCGCCGCCCCAGTTCACCGAGCGGGCGGGTGCCCAGCCCCAATTCACCGAGCGGGGCGAATTCCAGGTCCAGTTGATGGAAACCGGGATGCGCGGCTTGCGCCCCCAATTGACCGAGGAGCAATCCACCGAACCCCAGTTGACGCTGCCCCAGTTCACGGAACCCCAGTTGACCGAACCCCAGTTGACGCTGCCCCAATTGACCGACCCCCAGTTCACCGAGCCCCAGTTGACGGGGTCGGATCCGGTCCACAGAAGGGCCGAGGCGGGCGTGCCCGTGTTGGCAGTGCCCGCGTCTTGCAGGTGAAGGGCGCTGTAGATGTTCAGGAGTCCCGCGCCGGCGCCGGTCTGGTTCAGCGGCGTGGCCGAGGCTTTGAGCAGCATCTTGACCTGGTCAGGGTTCAGGTCGGGGCGGGCCTGGAGCAGAAGCGCCACCGCGCCGCTGGTTACGGCCGCCGCCATGGACGTGCCCGACAGGCGGAAGTAGCGGGTGCCCACGCGGTGGTCGGGATGCTCGCGGCTCAACCGACAGCCGGTGTACGACAGCGTGCTCACGATGTTGACGCCCGGTGCCACCAGGTCGGGCTTGGAGAACCCTTCGGGTGTGGTGCCGTAGCCGGAGAACGGCGCGATGGTGTCGTCGGCGGTGGTGCGCGTGCCGTGCTCGTCCACCGCGCCCACGGTGATGACGAACGGATCGTTGGCGGGCGGGTACACAACGTCGTGGCTGTTGCCGGCCGAGACGACAACCACGATGCGGTTGAACCACAGAATCTCCAGCGCAGCGTCCAGCGGGCTTTCGTGGTACGAAACAAGGCTGTCGGAATTGAGCGAGACGTTGACGACGCGGATGTTGTACAGTCGGCGGTTGTAGTACACCCACTGGAGGCCCGCGACGAGCGAGGACTCGCTGCTGGCCCCTGTCGCGTCGCACACGCGCACGGGGAGAATCTTCGCGTCGGGCGCGATCCCCACATACTTGCCGCCGCTGAACATCCCATCGCCCGTGATGATGCCGGCCACGTGGGTGCCGTGGCCGTACTGATCCACATGGGAGGGCAGCCCCGTGGCGAAGATGCTCCACCCCAGCAAGATGCTGCGCAGGAGGTCGGGATGGTACTGCACGCCGCTGTCCACGACGGCGACGGTTACGCCTTTGCCGGTTATGCCTTCGGCCCAGACGCGGTCGGCGCCGATGGTGAAGTTGTAGGTGTTGGCGATGCGGTCCAACCGCGGCGTCCATTCGGTCTCAACGGCCTCGCCATCATCCTGCGGCAGGATGGGCCGGTCGTAGGACACCCAGCGCACACGCGGGTCGCTGGCAAGGGTCGCCAGCGCGCTTTCGGGAACCCGCGCCGCGAACGCCTGGATAAACTCCAAATCCACACCAAGTTGGCCGCCGAGGCGCTCCACGAGGGCCTTGACCGACGCCGCGTCCTCGTACACGCGCACGATGACCGGCGCCATGCCGTCGGTAGGGCGGGCTGCACGTGCCGCCAGTTCTTCGTCTAGCCTGGGGGGCAGGGCAGACGCAGGACTCGGGACAAGCCCGGCCAGAAGGGTCATCAAGACCGCAACCGTGAGCGCCAGTCTCCACACGAGTCGTCTGCCTGCTTTGACCATGCGTTCTCTGACCTCCATTCTTTTGCGGCGTCATTGCCGCGCTTCTGCTAGTAGCCCCAGTTCACGGAACCCCAGTTGACCGAACCCCAGTTGACGCTGCCCCAATTCACGGAACCCCAGTTCACACTGCCCCAGTTGACCGAACCCCAATTGACGCTGCCCCAGTTGACGGGTTCATCGCCTGTCCACAGGAGTTTGCTGGCTACGGTGCCGGTGTTGGCCGCGTCGTATTTGCCGAGGTTGATGGCGGCCCACACATTGAGGATGCCCGCGCCCGCCCCCGGCTGCCGCAGCGGCGTGGCCGAATGCATCAGCGCCCATTTCACCTGGTCGGGGTTCAAGCCGGGCCGGGCCTGGAGCAAAAGGGCGATGGCCCCGCTCGCCACGCCAGCCGCCATGGACGTGCCCGACAGTCGCAGGAAGTTGTTGGAATAGAGAGCCTCGGGATGCTGAACGGCGATGGTGCAGTCGGGGCTGGCCAGCAGATTGATGATGTGCGCGCCCGGGGCCACCAATTCGGGCTTCGCGAAGCCGTCCTCGGTGATGCCATAGGCCGAGAAGGGCGTTACGAAGTCATCCCACGTATAGGGCGTGCCCATGTCGTCGGACGCGCCCACGGTGATCACGAACGGGTCGTTGGCCGGCGGATACAGGATGCCGGGCACAATGCCCATCGTAGAAACGCCGCCGTTGTTGCCCGCCGACACCACCACCACGATTCCGTTGAACCACAGGATTTCCAGCGCGGCGTCCAGCGGGCTGGTGTGGTATGACTGCGCGGTGGCCGAGTTCATGGAGATGTTGACGACGCGGATGTTGTACTCCTTGTGGTGCTCGTAAATCCACTGGAGCGCGTCCACCATGTCGGACTCAAAGGCGCGGCCGTTGAGGTCGGCGACGCGCAGGTTGACCAGGTTGACTGCCGGCGCCACGCCCATGAAGGAACCGGAAGAACTGGCCGCGTTGCTGCCGATGATGCCCGCGATGTGCGTGCCATGCCCGAAGAAGTCGTACGGAGAGGTGTTCACGCGGCTGCTGTAGGCGAGGATCGTATTGGCGAAGGTCAGGTTGGCTACCAGTCGGCTTGTGCGCGTCAGGCCGTATGAGGTCGCGAGGAAGTCGGTCTTCGGCGTTATGCCGCTATCTACCACGGCGACCGTGATGCCTTCGCCCCTGAAGCCGTAGTTCCACGCCGTGGTCGCGCCGATGGTGGGGTTGTACGCGTTGAGATACGCGCCGATGAGTGATACCGCGTCAGGCTGGCCGGTGTCCTGGCGCACCATGGGGCTGTCCCACGAAATCCAGCGCACCAGCCCGCTCCGGGCGAGTTGCTGCACGGCGTCGGCCGACAGGTTCGCCAGGAACGCCGGAATGATGGTCCACGAACGGACAACTTCGCCGCCGAGCCTCCTCACCAGGGCTTCGGCCTCGTCGCACACGCTGGCCTTCTGCACGATGACGGCAACGCGGGTATCGCCGTCGGCCTGCGCCAACAGCGCGCGCAGGGCGGGGTCAACGGGCAAGGGACGGGCGAGAGGTTGCGCGGCGGGGAACAAGGTGGCAAGGAGCAGGCACAAGACGAGAACCAGGTACGAGGGTAGCCTGTAAAAACGACCTATTCGGGTCCTCACGATCGGCCTCCTACGGATGTTGGTTCTATCCCCAGTTCACGCTGTTCTGGCTGCCGAAGTTGCGATACGGCTCGTTTCCCATGACCGATGCTTCCCTGGGGGGGCGAATGGGACTACCTAAACAACATGAGGTTCTTCGGCGGCCCGGCAATCTTGGGTGGAGGCCTCAAGACCCGTAGCTTTGCGTCCCACGGTCACCCGTGGTTTGCCCTTATCGGAACCTCGCCGCTATTCAGTTGCCTCTTGGTGGCTTGGGTGTCGGGCAAGGGGGCGGCGGCGTGAATCTTCTGTGAATCTGCCTCATTATATCATGTGCAAATGCGGCTGTGCGTTAAGATGTCTAAAGACGAAGGCCGCCCAATGTTCAGGTTTCTTAACGCAGAACATGATTGGGGACCACCGGGGACGTGCCACGGCAACGCGCAGCGTGAATGGAACGCGCTGGACGTAGGGCAAATTGGCAATTTGCCCTACGAGGACTGCCGAGAGAGCAGCGCCAACCGAGCGTGCGACCTCCCTAGATTTGCGGATTCGTGCTATTCGTGGACGCTAGCCTATCAGGCCCTTCGCCTAGGGTAACAGCGGCGAGGGTTCCCCTGCGCGAGCGGGCTAGCGCGACGGGGATGAATCCAGCAGCCCGCCAAGGCCCTTGGCCCTGCCGGTGCGGGGCCGCGTGCGGCGCTCCAAAAGATACCCCTTGCCGCGCGAACTGACGATGTACGGGGGGCCGATGCCGGCCTTCTGGAACTTGCGCCGCAGGTTGTGGATGTGCACGCGCACGATTTCGCCGGCCTCCCGATCGTCCACCTCGTACCCCTGAATCTCGGATGCGATGGACTTGGGGCTGACATACCGGCCCACGTTGGCCGCCAGGATGGACAGGATGTGGGTTTCGGTCGGCGTGAGGGGAATGCTGACGCCGCGGATGGTAACCTCGCGGCGGTGGACGTCCAGGCTCATGAAGCCGTACTCGCCGCTGGCGGGCTGGGCCTTGCGGTTCGCCTGTTTCGCGGCAAGGGCGTCGGCGGTGCCCACCAGCGCGGGCAGGCTGCGCACCACGTCCAACGCGCCGAAGATGCCCAACACCGAGCACTTGGGGTTCAACGTGGCCAGCGCCCGCTGGAACGCCGCGGAGGCCTCGCGCGACATGGAGGCGAAGTCGGCCACCAGCAGGTCAGGCCGCAGTTGCACCGCCTGGTAGAAGCGCGACTCCAGGCATTCCAGAGGGATGACTACATGGCCTTTCGCTTCCAGGCGTTGGGCCACCTCGCGCGAAAGTTCCAGGTCATCCGAAATCAGCACGATCCTTGCCACGGCGCTTCCCCTTCTCGTTCGGGCACGGTGTAGGCTAGATGTATTATAGAACAGTTTTGTTCACACGTCAATGGGATATATTCCGGTGGAGTTAGGGCAGGTTGCCATACCTACCCCCCGCCCGCGGCGGCTATGGGAAGCCGCCCTACGAACTTGTGTCAGTGCAAGGTGCGTCGCGCCTGTGCTCACGCCGCGACCAACAGAGTTTGGAGCGCGTCTCGGGCGTCCCCCGTTTGACGGAAACACCCCATGCTGGTATCATAGGCCGTGCAAGGACGCCACGACTGGGTCAGACCGGCCGATGTTGCCCGATTTGATCCCTGGCCCCCCACTGCCGTGGGAGGTGGAACCGCCGAACCATCTGAACACAGGGAGAAAATCGCTCATGCGGATTGGGATTGACGCGCGCCTGGTGCACTATACCCAAGCAGGCATCGCGCAATATATTCTTCAACTGGTCTCACAACTGGCGAACCTGGACACCGGCAACGAGTACGTGATTCTCCAGCATCGTAGGGACAAGGCCCCATTGGTGCAGCGCCCAAACTTCCGACGCCACTCGGTCTGGACGCCCAGCCACCACCGGCTGGAACAATGGACTTTGCCGGCGGAGATCCGCGGCTTGAGGCTGGATCTCCTCCACAGCCCGGATTTCATCCCGCCGTTCCGCCGTAACTGTCTGTCGGTCATCACGGTGCACGACCTGGCGTTCCTCCTGTTCCCACAGTTCATGACCCGCGAAAGCGCCAACTACTACGGCCAGATTGACGTGGCCGTGCGCAACACCGACCACATCATCGCCGTGTCGCAGAGCACCTCCGAGGATTTACAGCGGCTGCTGGGCGTCTCCGAGTCCAAGATTTCGGTCATCTACGAGGCCGCCAACCCCCTGTTCCGCCCCGTTGACGACGAACAGGCCATGGCCGCCGTCCGCCAGCGCTACGGCATCTCCGACGAGTTCGTCCTGTTTGTCAGCACGATTGAGCCGCGCAAGAACCTCCCCACGCTGTTTGAAGCCTTCCGCCTGCTGCTGGAACGGTACGCCAGCGGGGCGAAACTGGTCGTGGTGGGAAAACTGGGCTGGCTGGTGGATGACTCGCTGGCGGCGGTGGAACGCCTGCGGCTACAGAAGGATGTGATATTCCTCCAGCAGGTTCCGCCCGAAGACCTGTTGTACCTGTACAACACGGCGCGCGCGCTGGTCATGCCGTCGTTCTACGAGGGGTTCGGCTTGCCCGCGCTGGAAGCCATGGCGTGCGGCACGCCGGTCATCGTCTCCAACGTCTCCTCGCTGCCCGAGGTGGTGGGCGACGCCGGCATTCTGGTGCCGCCCCACGACGCCGAGGCCATTGCGGTGGCCATGTGGCGCGTGCTGAGCGACCCGCGCCTGCGCGAGGAGATGCGGGCCAAGGGGATCGCGCGCGCGTCCTGCTTCTCGTGGGAGAAGACCGCCCGCCAGACCCTGGAAGTCTATCACGAGGTGATGAGCCAGACGTGAGCGAGCGCCCCCGCGTGCTATTCCTCACCTCGGAACTGCCCTACCCGCCGCACCAGGGCATGGCGATTCGCGCCTACAACCTATTGGCCGGCCTGCGCGAGCGGTTCCGCGTGCACCTCTACTCCCTGTCCAGCAGCCCCGACGCGGCCCAGCACGCGGCCGCCCTGCGCGAGATTTGCGAGCGGGTAGAGATCATGCCCGCACCGGTGCGCACGCGCGCACAACGGGTGCTCTCTCTGCTCACCACGCGCCTGCCCGACATGGCGCTACGGGCCTACTCACCCGCCTTCGCCCAGGCCGTGCTTCGCGCCCTCGCCGAGACCGAGTACGCCATCCTGCACGTGGAAAGCATAGAGATGGCCCCCTACGCCCTGGCGGCCCTCGGGGCTGGCCTGTCGCGACGCCCCCGTATCGTGTTTGACGACCTCAACGCGGAATATCTGCTCCAGAAGCGAGCCTTTGAGACCGACCTGCGCCGCCCCCGCCGATGGATCGGCGCGGCTTATTCCCTCATCCAGTGGCGGCGACTGGCGCGGTACGAGCGCCGAATCTGCCGCCTGGCCGACTGCGTGGTGGCCGTGTCGGAGTGGGATCGCGACGCGCTGGCGCGGCTTGCGCCGAGCGCGAACATCGCCGTCGTCCCCAACGGGATAGACGCAGCACATTATGTCAACTATTCTCCCACGGACGCGGGGCCGGTTGCCGACACCCCCGGCCCGAAACTCGTCTTCACGGGCAAGATGGATTTCCGCCCCAACGTGGACGCCGTGTGCTGGTTCGCCAATGCCATCCTGCCCCAGATACAGGCGCACATCCCCGACGCGCATCTGTACGTCGTGGGACAGCGCCCGTCCCCGGCGGTGCAGGCCCTGGGGAGCAGGCCCGGCATCACGGTTACGGGCTTCGTCCCCGACGTGCGGCCCTACATCGCGGCGGCTGATGTGTACATCGTGCCCATGCGCATGGGCGGCGGCACGCGGCTCAAAGTCCTGGAAGCCATGACCATGGGCAAGGCCATCGTGTCCACCTCGCTGGGGTGCGAAGGCTACGGCCTGACGCCGGGCCGCGAACTCGTCGTCGCCGACGGCGCGGCGCGCTTCGCCGACGAGACCGTGGCGCTCCTGCGCGATCCGGCCCGCCGCGCCCAACTCGGCGCCCTCGCCAGGGAGTTCGCCGTCAGCCGATACGACTGGAGCCGCATCGTCCCCCTCCTGGAACGCGCCTACGGGTTCTATTGAATCTCGCTACTCCAATAGAACACTCGCATCTTCAGTTCAGCCCGTCAGAACAGGGGGCCGCTAGACGTAGGGCAAATTGGCAATTTGCCCTACGATGGCCGCCGAGAGAGCAGCGCCAACCGAATGTGCGACCTCCCGATGGGCCTCCTGGCGCTATGTTACCA
>JACIWU010000007.1 GCA_014360805.1 Chloroflexota bacterium | reverse complement strand
CAATTTGCCCTACGATGGCCGCCGAGAGAGCAGCGCCAACCGAATGTGCGACCTCCCGATGGGCCTCCTGGCGCTATGTTACCACATCGTGCGTTCTTATGAAAAAGCGAGCGTGAGTAACTGAATGTCGTCGCCGAGGCGCAGTTGGGTTCACCGGAGGGCGCACCGAGGACGCAGAGAAAGGCCTGATACTCTCTGCGGTCTTCGCGCTCTTCGCGGTGAATGCGCTTTGTAAAGGCGCGAAGGCACTCGTTGTGAATCTCCGCGCGTTCCCCGTCTCGGCGGGAACAGTTCTCATCCCGCGCACAGGTCGGCGATCTGTGGCAGGGCGATGGCCACGTCGTCGTGGATGACCACGTCGGCCAGCGGGTCGGCGGGCGTGGGCTGAAGGTTCACGACGATGAGGCGCGCGCCGTGCTGCCTGGCGACGAATGGCAGGTCGGCCGCGGGGTAAACCTCCAGCGAACTGCCCGCGATGAGCATGACGTCGCAGGATCGCGCCTCGGCGTCGGCTTCCATAAACACGTCCACCGGCAACATTTCGCCGAACAGCACTACATCGGGCTTGATGGCGCCTCCGCACTCGCAGGTGGGAAGCCAGTCTTCTTCCAGGAAGCGGCGCACCAGCGGGGCAGCATCCACCGTGCGCCCGCAACGGATGCACGTCGCCGTCCGCAGGTGGCCGTGAAGTTCCAGGACGCGCCGCGAGCCGGCTTTGGTGTGCAGGTCGTCAATATTCTGGGTGATGACAGCCTTGAGAATGCCCTGGGCCTCCAGTTGCGCCAGGGCATAGTGGGCGGGATTGGGCCTGGCCTCTGCGGTCTGTCGCGCCAGCGGGCGAATCCAGTCGTAGAAGAGGCGCGGGTTGGCGCGAAAGGACTGGATGGACGCCACCACCATGGGGTCATACTTCTCCCACAGGCCGCTTTCGGGGCTGCGGAAGTCGGGGATGCCCGACGGGGTGCTGTGGCCCGCGCCGGTCAGCGCGACGGCGTGCTTTGCGGCGCGCAGGATGTCGGCAGCCTTGCGTATGGCGGCGCTCATCACGGTTCCACCTTCTTGCGATCCCAGCCGCGCTTCCGAATCAGGGCGCGGAATTCGGCCTCGCCCACGGCGGCCAGGGTATGCGCCAGCCGCGTGGGTTCGGGCAGGCGGTAGCGCGGGGCGCAGTCCAGGGCGAGGCGGAGCGCGCTGTCCAGGTCGGTGCGATGGCCGGGTGAGACGTACACGGGCTTGACACCCTGGCGCGTGCGGAGCGCCGCGCCGATGGTCTCGCCGTGGTCGTCCAGCGGTTGCCACTCGCCGCGTTGGTTGCCCACGGGGGCATGAACGCCCCACAGGCGCGATTTGGCGCAGCCAACGGTGGGGTGATCCAGCAGGATGCCCAGGTGCGTCGCGATGCCCATGCGGCGCGGGTGGGCGATGCCCTGTCCGTCGCAGATGAGCACATCGGGCAGGGCGTCCAGGTTGCGCAGCGCCTCCAGCGCCACGGGAATCTCGCGGTACGCCAGCAGGCCGGGGATGTAGGGGAACGAGACCGGCGCGCGGGCCAGGCTCCACGCCAGGACGCGGAGCGCAGGGTAGGACAGGACGACGACGGTGGCACAGGCGATTCCATTGCGGATTCCCACGTCTATGCCGCCGACCGTCGCCGGTGGGTGTGGAAGCGGGCACAGAATGGCTTTGCTCGCCAGTCGCCGCTGTTCCTCCGCGGCTTGCTGCGGAGTGTACAGCGCGAAGTCCACGGCGGGTATCTGCATGGCGAACCCTCCGCGGATACTGTACCACAAACCTGGGGCGGGTGCAAGTGGGCGGTTCGGTGGTCGTGTATACTATTCGGTGGAAATCGGTCAGACCGATGAGCGGCAGCATGAAATGCATAGAGCGTAGGGCAGGTTTCCATACCGGCCCTACGCCTTCCGGCGGCTATGGAAAGCCGCCCTACGTGTCTACCCTTCACCCCATGTCCTCTCCCCGTACCAGACGGAGGCGGCTTTCGCCACATGGCGAACAGCGATGGAATGCATGACTTCACCTAACCCGGCCGGGGTGGGGATAGGTGAGGTGAGTCCTGCGCGGCAACTGCACGATGCCCGGTCATTCTCGCGCCAGAACCCCAATGCGTCTCGGGCGACCGCCGCTTTGACAAATCCGCGAAACGGGTGTAATGTATAAACGCTCCTTTATGAATTTTTCCCTGCAGGTGCGAGGTGCTCCAGTCGGATTGCCATGCGTTAGCCGAATACTTCCGGGCCCTGGCCGATGGGCTGCGCCTGCGGATGCTGATGCTGCTCGCCGACAGGGGCGAGTTGAACGTGTCGGGCCTGGCCAGGATGCTGAGGGTGAGCCAGCCGTTGGTGTCGTGGCATCTGCGGCTGCTGACGCGGGCGGGGCTGGTGCAGGTTCGCAAGGTCGGACGCGAGGTGTACTGTTCGCTCAGCCCCGATGCGCTTCGCCTGCATATCGCGAATGTGTCTCATGTCCTGTCGCCCAGCAACGATACTCACGACGAAACCAGGGGTTAGGATTTCGTGAAGCCGACCATGTGGACGTACTATCTGTACAGGGTGGCGGGGTTCCTGGTGCCGCGGGTGCCCATCCGCGTGGGGCATTGGCTCGTGGATCGCATCGCCGACGTGGTGGCGTATCTCCGCCCCAGGGAGCGGGCCATCGTCCGGGGCAACATCCGGCAGGTCATGGGCGGCGACCCGGACGAGAAGGAACTGGATCGGATGGCCCGCATGACCTACCGGTGCAGCCTGAAGAACTACTTTGACCTGTTCTGGATGGCGGCGCGCCCCGTGGAACAGGTGCGCGAACGGGTGGTCACCGAGGACTGGGGACACCTGGAGGATGCGTTTGCCATGGGGCGCGGGGTGATCATCGTCTCGCTCCACTACGGCAACCCCGAACTGGCCGTCCAGATGGTGCCGCTGGCCGGCAAGCCGTGCTACGCTCCGGCCGAGCACGTGCAGCCGGAGCCGCTGTTCCAGTACCTGTGCCGGTTGCGCTCGGCGAAGGGGCTGCACCTCCTGCCGGTGGATGGCCCGTTGACGGAAATCATGCGGGCGCTGCGGCGCGGCGACGGGGTGGGCCTGGCGCTGGATCGCGATGCGACGGACAGCGGGCGTGTGGTGGAGTTCTTCGGCAGGCCCGCGCGCCTACCTGACGGGTTTGCGTTGCTGGCCCTGCGGACGGGAGCGCCGGTGCTTCCCGTTCTCGTCTGGCGGCTGCCCGGTGCGCGATACGTGTTGCGCGCGTATCCGCCGATGGTCTTCCCCGTGGTGAAGCAGCCCGACGACGCGACGGTGCAACAGACCATGCGCCAGGTGCTATCGGTGGTGGAACGCGAGATGCGGAGAGACCCTTCCCAGTGGGTGGTGTTCAGAAAAATATGGAACGACTGACGATTGCCATGGTAGCGCCGTATGAGTATCCCTACCCGGGCGGCGTAACGGAGCACATCCGCCATCTGAGCGCGACGCTGCGCAAGAAGGGCCACGAGGTGCACATCGTGGCCCCGTGCCCGGAAGATGCCGAACTGCCCGAGCACGTCATCGCAGCCACCAAGCACATTGTATCGTTCCCGTTTGCCGGCTCCCAGGCGCGCATCTCGCTGTCGCCCAGGGTGTACAATCGCGCCAAGGATATTCTGGAGAGCCATCGGTTTGATGTGGTCCACTTGCAGGAACCCCTCACGCCGACGCTCCCCTGGGCCATGTTGTACCATTCCACTGCCGTCAACGTCGGGACATTCCATGCCTATCGGGAGACCAGTTTCACCTACTCGGCGTGGAAAGTGGTCCTGGAGCGGCTCATGGAGCGCCTGGACGGGCGGATTGCGGTGTCCGAGGCGGCGCGGGACTACGTGGCGGCATACTTTCCGGGCGAGTACCGCGTGATTCCCAACGGTATTGACGTGGAAGCCTTCTCGGATCCGAACGTGGAGCCGATTGAGCGGTTCAACGACGGCAAGCCGAATATTCTGTTCCTGGGCCGCCTGGAGAAACGCAAGGGCTTTCGCTATCTTCTCAGGGCCTTTGAAATCCTGAAGGCGCGCGTGCCCGATGCCAGGCTCATCGTGGCAGGGGCGTTTGACAAGGAGAGCAAGGATCCGTATGTGCGTTATGTGCGCGAGCGGGGCATCCGGGATGTGCGCTTCGTGGGGTATGTGCCCGCGGGTGCGTTGCCCCGCTACTACCGGACGTGCACGGTGTACTGCGCGCCGTCTACCGGCTCGGAGAGTTTCGGCATCGTGCTGCTGGAGGCGATGGCGTCGGGGCGGCCCGTGGTTGCGAGCGATATCCCGGGGTATCGCTCGGTGTTGCAGAATGGCGTGCAGGGGCTTCTTGTGCCGCCGGAGGATGAGGAGGCGTTGGCTGCCGCGTTGGAGCGGATTCTCCTGAATCCGGAGATGGCCCGCGCGATGGGGGAGGCGGGGCTTCGGCGCGCCCGCGAATTCAGTTGGGACACGGTGGCGGACAGGGTGCTGGAGTACTACGCGGAATTGCTAGACAAACGGCGCAGAAGAGGGGGGCTGAACGAGTCTTTATGATTGGCGAACGCTTGCGGAAATGGACGTATGGGATTGTGAATCCGGTGGCCCAGGCCATCGCGCGGACGGGCATATCGCCCAACGCGCTGACGCTGACGGGCTTTGTGATGCACATAGGGATCGCCTACGTGCTGTCGCAGGGTTGGTTCTTCTGGGGCGCGCTGCTCATCGTATTCGCGGGCATTTTTGACGCTCTAGACGGCGCGGTCGCCAGGGCCGCAAACCGCGTGAGCCGCTTCGGGGCTTTCCTGGATTCCAACCTGGACCGGTTCTCCGAGGCGCTGATGTACTTCGGGCTGCTGCTGTACTACATTCGCTACGGCACGACGCTGCACACGATCCTCATTTACGCGGCCATCATCGGATCGCTCATGGTCAGTTATGCGCGGGCGCGGGCCGAGGGGATCGGCGTGGAATGCAAGGAAGGCATGCTGACGCGTTTTGAGCGCATTGCTATCCTCGTATTGGCACTCCTGCTGGACGTGGTGCCCCTGGCGCTGTGGGTTCTGGCCATTCTGACGAACGTGACGGCCTTCCAGCGCATGTATTTTGTCTGGCGCAAGACCGAGGAGAAGCGCGACTAGCCTCGCGGGATTGGGGCGCCTGGGCGGGGGCGCTCAGTATCGGCGCAGCGCCACGGGCAGGTAGCGCGCGAATGGCGCGTGGGCGGTAACGGCGCGCATCCCCATGTTGTTGGCCTCGTTGGACTCGCCGATAGCGCCAGCGCTGTCGGCCACTACGTACACCTCGCGAGCCTGGCCGGGGATGCCGGGCGCGGTGAGCCAGGACGCTTCTGCGATGACAGGCGCGGCGTCGTAGCGGGCAGCTGCGCCTGCTACCAGCACCTGGGCCTTGAGCACGCCGCCGCTTTGCGGGTTGCCCTCGTAGAAGGCAACGATGAAAGGCCCTGTGGCCTGCGTCCCCAGGTTCAGGATTTCGGCACGGGCTGTGAGCGTGAGAGGCGTGGATTGCAGCACGTTGGGCGTGAGCACCACCGACCGAACGGCCAGATCAGTGAATGGCCATTGCAGCGGGGCGGTGTACTGGGCGAAGTGCTCGCCGAACTGCGTAATCTGCGAAGGGTCGTCGTGACGAAACAGGCCGCCATTGAAGTTGTCCGGCGAGTCGTTCAGGCTATACCAGAGCCAGCGCTGGACGAGGCGGTTGCCGTCAGCAGGGTAGCCAACGTTTGCGTCCACAGCCGTGCGCAGGAAGTCAAAAGTCTCGGTCATGAAATGCTTCACTATCAGGTCGCCTTCTTCTACGGTCGGGGCCAGGTAGTCCGACGGCATCAGCACCCCGTACTCGGAGATGATGAGCGGTTTGTCGCGCTCGCCGCGGGCGTTCATCCACTGGCGGAACTCGCGCACCAGTTGGCGGAAGATGGCCGGGTCGGCGTTGTCTTCAATCTCGTACAAGCGCCCCTGGGTTACGCCCGTCAGGCCCACGGGAACGCCCGCGCCCCAGCAGTCGGGACAGCCCGGCCACGGGCCTTTCTCGCGCAGGATTTGCACGTGGATGTTCCACACGTCCACCGGCATTTTCTGGCCGTACAGCGCCTGATACTCCGCCATCACCTGGTCCAGCCACTGAAGCCGCAGCGGGGTCGGCTCAATGACGCCACCGATGGCGACCTGGGCCGTGTGGTCGCGGGCCTTGATGAAGCGGTAGAGCGTGCCGTAGATGAGCGCATATTCGGCGGGCGTGCGGTTGCCCTGCCACACGCCTTCCGGCTCGTTGCCGATGATCCAGAGCGCGCCCGGGTTGGCGGCGATGGCCTGGGCCAGGCGGTTCCAGTCCGGCGGGTACTTGTCGTGGTGCACCGAGACGACGTGGACGTAGTCCAGGTTGGCGGGATGCGGCGGGTTGACGCTGTAGGACCAGTCGGAGTACCAGCCGATGTGCAACCGCGCCACGTCGTAGTCGGTGATGCGCCCGTACACGGGGTTGACGCCGACGCCAAAGCGGTCGGCCTCGGAGCCGTAGAGGGCCTGCGCCCCGGCCAGTTCGGGGAGGCTCTGCGCTTTGGCCTGTGAGCGGGCCGGGCTTTCCGCGCCGCGCCAGATGAGGGGCAGGATGAGCCGATAGGACGGTCGCGGCGTAAGGGTGGGCGTTGCCGTCGGCGTGGCGGTGGGTGTTTCGGTTGACGTGGGAGTTGGGGTCTCGGTCGGCGTCCACGTGGGTGTGGGGGTTGGGGTCTCGGTGGGTGTGAGCGACGGAGTGGCGGTCGGTGTGGGCGTGGGAACAGGTCCCACATCCACGATGGTGAGGCCCGCTGCGCCGTCGGCCACGTAGGCCAGGTCGTTCTCCACATCAATGCCCCAGGCCTGGCCGGGCGTGTCGGCTTCGCCCAGGAGGACCGGACTGGCGGGCTCGGTTACGTCCAACACGACGATGCCCCCGTCATAAGCGGCCAGGTAGGCGCGGTTGCCGGCGACGCGGACTCCCAGTACAGGCGTGCTCGGACGGTAGGAGCCAACCACGCGGAGCGCGTTGGGGGTGGAGACATCCACGATTTGCAGGCCGCCTTCTTTGGACGGGATTTCGCCGCTGCCGCCGCACGCCACATAGGCCAGGTTGCCTATCTTCTGCACGGCGTAGGGGTAGCCCGGAAGTGGGATGCTGCCTTCGTAGCGCGGCGAGTACGGGTTCTTGACGTTGATGACGAAGAGGCCCTGCCGCGCGGCCACATAGGCATAGGAGCCATCCGTGTCCACCGCCTCGGTGAAGAAGTTGCTCATGTTGAACGTTTTGATGAGCGTAGGGCTGCGCGGGTTGGTGATGTTGACGATTTGCAGGCCGCTGTACTCGTCGGCGATGTAGGCGGTGTTGCCGTAGGCGGCCACGCCCTTGGCCGACCCGCTGGTGAGGAATCGGGTTACGAAGGCGGCGCTGTCGGGGTCCGTGATGTCGTAGATGCGCATGCCCCCCGTGCGCTCACCGGTGAGCGCCAGGTTCCCCAGCAGGAAGACGCTGTGGGCGATGCCGCCCGCGGTGGTTTTGGGGTCCTTCGGCAGCAGGACGGGTGATGCGGGAATGCGCGCATCCACCACGCGCATGTTGCCCAGCGACCCGTTGGCGATGAAGGCGTAGCCGCCCCTGGCGCGCACGTTGTAGGCGAACCCTTCGGTGCTCGTCGTGGACAGGACGCGCATTTTGAGCGGCCAGGCGTATTCGGGCGTGGCCGTGGGCGGCGCCGGCGTGGGGGCATTGTCGGGCAGCACGTAGGACACGATCAGTTGGGGCCGCTTGTCGGGTTCGCCCTCACGCGACACGAATTGGTATTCCACCGATGAGCCGCCGCTTGGTTTGACCAAGACGCCGTCGTTCTTGTCCGGGTTGTTGACCCAGTATTGGGCCAGCGTTTTGCCGTTCATGGTGTACCAACGGTCCACGCTTTGCACCCAGCAGCGGACGGTCGCCAGCGTCCCCTCGCGGTCGTGGGGCACGCCGTTGGCACCAGGGACGGCCCACAGCGCGTCTGCGGTGGCGCGGTCCCAGGTGGCCTGTCGCTCGTCCCACGGGCGGTTCAGGCGGTACAGGTCCAGGCACAGCCAGGCTGTATTGCTCTGGCTCAGGCTGTAGAGCCGAAGTTCCGCCGTGATAACCGTGGCGTAGGTTGGAATGGACGAGAGGTCAAAGCGGATGGGCGCGGCCTTGACGCTGGGCAGGTCCCGCTTGGTGCGCACGCGGAGGGTGTGGTCTTCGCCAAAGTTGTCGTACCACTGCTCGGCGCTGAGGGTGGTGTCGGCGACGGGGTAGAAGGTGCGCGTGTACAGCGTGGGCAGGGGCGTGGGCGTCGGCGTGATGTTGGGCGCGGGCAAGATGGCGGTAAAGTCGTCCGGTTCCGCTGCCAGCAGCGACACGCCAATAGCGGCTCTGGTAACCAGGTACTCGTACACTTCCTGGGCAGGCGCGACCCAGACCTCGTCGGTGCCGCCCGCGCCATAATGGTAGTAGAGATAGTCCGTGCCGATTTCCACCGCGTTGCAGATGGGGTCCAGGCCCGCCTCGTCGTGAACGTGATGGGTCAGCCACAGGGGTGTGCCGCCGTTCGCCAGGGCGCGCTGGTGGGCGTCGTCGTAGTGCCATTCCTCAATGCGGTCGCGGCCGGTGGTCCAGAAGTAGTCCGTCGTGAGGAAGGTCGGCGGGTCCACGTAGTTGATACGCCAGCCCAGGTGCTGCACCAGGTACAGGCCCAGCGTGCCGCGGTTGGCCCGAATCACCGGCGCGAACTGGGGCTCGGTGAACGGCGACGTAAAAATCCGCGGCTGGAATCCGTCCAGGGTATCGCTGATGACGGCGTTGTTCCATTGCACGTCGGCCACAAGAGCCGCCTCGTTGGGATAGTCGGCGAAGTATTTGTGGCTGTAGGTGTGGTTGGTTACGCCCCAACCCGCGGCGAAGAGCGCCTGCAATTCCTCTGGGTTGAGGTAGCGCACTCCGTTCACCGTCTTGCCCAGGTTGGTGCCGATGACGGCCACGGAGCCGCGATAGTTGTAGCGGCCCAGGATGGCGAGCAGATGCTCATAGGCGGATGCGTAGCCGTCGTCGGCGGTGATGCTGTAGGCCCAGAGTTTGTCGTGCATGAGCGGGGCCGTGGAGACCGCGCCGAAATCGGCGGGCACGGCATCGGCGGCAAGGCGGACCGTGAGCGTCGGGGCGTCGGTGGTGATGATCGCCACGCCGGAGATGGGGTCGTACACGTGGGAGACGGCTCCCGCGGCTGTTTCGGCGGACAGGGCGGTTACGCTCTCGCCCACGCGGATGCGCAAGGTGATGTCGCGATGGGTTACCCAGTCGGGCACGCCGCTGTAGTCCAGTTGGTAAGACAAGCGCCACGCGCCGCTCTCTGCCGCCGTGGACGCCGCCAGGGATGCGCCGACGAAAAGGGCGAGCAGGCCCATGGCCGCAGCGGCGATGGCAGCGGATAGCCAGCGATGGGGTTGCCTGCGTAGATGCGCGCTCAAAGTCCGTGTTCTCCTTCGCAAATGGCCTCCGATTCTTCCTGTGGCAGGGGTGCGTCGCTCATCATTGTCCGCGGGCCACGTGTGGCAGCCACAACCGCGCCCTCGGCGTGTTGTGTGGCGTGGCCGTCGCCGTGGTGGTCGGTGTAGCGGTCGCCGTCGCCGTGGCGGTCGGTGTGGGCGTGGGCGTCATCGCGACGGTGGCCGTTGGCGTCGGGGTTGGAGATGATCCGCCCGCCGGATAGTCGGCGAAGTTGATGACGAACATCCAGTTGGGTATCACGGTGATGCGGAACACGTTGGCCGTGGACGTGTACCCGGGCGGGTCGGTCTCGGTTACGTAGTAGGTGCCCGGATCCAGGTACGGGAACGAGTAGCGCCCGCTGGACTGGGTCAGGCGGGTGGCAATCTGCACGCCAGCGTCGGTGCGCAGGGTGATGAGCGCGCCGGCCAACGGGGGCTCGCCCCACTGATACAAGCCGTCGGCGTTCAGGTCGTGGAACACGATGCCCTCAATTCCGCCCCAGGGCGGGGTGGCCGTGGGCGTGGCGGTCGGCGTGGGGGTGTGTTTCGGCGTGGAGGTGGGCGTTGCCGTGGGCGTGGGCGTCGGCGTCGTGAGCGTGTAGCGGATCACCAGTTTGGGATGCCACGCCTGGGTGGGGTGCTGGGCGGCCGCGATGGTGTACTCGGTGCTGGTGGAGCCTCCGCCGCGCAGGATGAGGCCGTGATTCTGCGACGGCTCGGCGAGCCAGTCGCGCACCAGCGACGTTACGTCCCACGAATACCAGTACCCGACGGCCCCGTGCACGGTCTGCGTGTACACGGCGGTGTCGGCGCGGTCGGTGCCCACGTCGCCACACCCTGGGACGCTCCACCGGTCGTTGGCCCGCGCCAGAATCCACGTGGCTTCGTTCTCGGCCCAGGGCCGCAGGAGTTTGTACGCGCCTACGTCCAGGGCGTGGACCGTGCCGTCGGTTACGTACAGGTCCAGGTGGGCGCCTGTTACATTGGCCCCCGCCGGAACAGGCGAGAGGTCAAACTTCAGGAGCGGCTGACGCACGTCGCCCGTGCGGACCTTCATGGTCCACTCCTGGCCATAGTTGTTGGTTTCGTTCCAACCCGAGATGTAGGTGTCCCACATCTGCGTGTAGCCGTCCTTGCCGTACTGCAGGACGATTTCGGATTCGCCCGGCGGGAGGGGCGGCGTGGGCGTGTAGGTGGGCTTGGCCGTGGCGACCGGCGTGGGCGTGGCGGCGAGGACGGTAACGGAGCCGGATGGCGTGTACAGGGCGAATCCCGTTGTGCAGTCAGGCCCTGTGGCTTTGATGGGCTCTCCCCCAGAGAGGGCAGTGAATTGCTGCGTACTGGTGCCGGGCGTCAGGGCCTTGAAGTTCAGGTCGATCAGCGAGAAGTCGTTGGTCACGGGCGTCTCCAACGTGCCCATGACAAACTGAACATAGTTGCTGCCAATCTGCAATCCGCTGCCGCCTAGGAAGTCCAACGGCCCCGAATCTGTCACTGAGACGAGTTGAAGGATAATCGGGTCGAACGTGATCCTGGCCTGGACGCCGGATATACCCTGATGCGCGACCGGGTTTACGCGCACCTTGATCGTAAAAGACTCATTAAGTAGAACAGTCTTGGAACTCGGCGAGAAATAGAGATTCACCTGATCGGAGCATGTGGCTTCTGGCGCGGAAGCCTTCGGTGTCATCCGGACCGCCACAGGCGTCACTGCCGCACCGGATTGAAGGATGTTCATTGCCAGCAACGAGAAGTCACTGACATCCGTCGTTCCATCTTCATTGAAGTCCGTCGTGTTGATGAAGCCCGTGTCTCCTCGCCTCTTGAGCAACGACATTGCCAGAAGCGAGAAGTCAGTGACATCAACCACGTTATCCTGACTCGCGTCGCCTTCCTTCAGCGTCCCCAGGTTCACGGAGTTGATGCCCGAAGCGAGGACTACATTGCCAATGCGATTCCACAAGGTGTGCCAGTTGCGCACGGCCACGTCGTAGGTTCCCGGCTGCAGGTTCTCCATCAGGAAGTTGCCGCTCTCGTCGGTGTCCAGGTGGGCCTGGTAGGCGGGGATGGGGTCGCCCGGCAGGTGCACCGTAACGTGTACCGGCACGGCCCAGCGCGGGTCGGGCGGGGTGGGGCGGCCCTGCAGGGCCACATGGCCCAGGATGTGGGCGTCGCCGGTGGGCATGGGGGTGCGGGTGGACGTGGGCGTGCGGGTGGGCGTGGGCGTGTAGACCGACGTGTGGGTGGGCGTCGGCGTGGGGGTGTAGCACGGGTTGGGGATGTCGGGCGAGAGGTTGGGGTTGTCCGACACGACGATGGCATCTACCCGCGCGCCGATTTCCTTTTGCCGCACCATGATGCGGTGCCAGCCGGTGGTGAGGTTGAACCGCACGGGGTTGGAGCCACCCAGCCGTTCCCACCGCCATGAGCCGGGAGTGAACTCCATGCTGTATTCCAGCCCCTCGTCCACCGAGACCCAGAACGAGTTGCTGTTGGTGTTGGGGCCGTATACTCGCAGCCAGACGTAGTAGCCCGAAGCCGTCGGCACGTTGACCGATACCCTCACGTTGCCGCCCGCGCTGTTGGGGGGCGTGTCCACGTAGGCGCAGTTGGACGCGGCGGTCTGGCCGGATACGATGCGCATGTCACCCGACAGGGAGCCGCCCTCGGCCTCGCGGTAGATGGTCTTGGGGCCGGGGGTGCCCGCCGGCGTGGGCGTGGCGCGCCAGGGGTCCGACGTGAAATTGCGGTAGTTGATGCCGTAGCGGGTGATAACGCCCGGATATTGCACGACGGTGTAATCAAACAGGGAGCCGTTCCACTTCCACGGCGGCGAGTTGAGGCTGAACCAGAGCCACCGCTGCACGAGGCGGTTGCCGTCGGCGGGATAGCCGATGTCCGGGTCGGTGGCGTAGAGCAGGTAGCGGAACGTGGCACTCATGAAGTCATTGACGCGGTCCACGGTGAAGCCGCGGTCTTCGGTGAACAGCACGCCGTACTCGGAGATGATGAGCGGCTTGTTGCGCTGGCCGTGGTCGCGCATCCACGTCCGCATGTTGCGCACGTGCTGGATGAACAGGGACAGGCTGTCGTTCTGCTCGGCCTCGTAGAGGGCGCCGACGGTGCCGGGCGGGAATCCGGGCGGGATGCCTGCGCCCCAGTCGCCTTCTTTCTCGCGCGCGATCTGGTTGTGCATGTTCCACACGTCCACGGGCATGTCGGTGCCGTAGTATTCTCGGTACTTGTCCCAGATCATGTCCAGGTACTGCAGGCGCAGGGGCGTGCCTTCCACGATAGCGCCATTGGCCACCAGGGCCGTGGGGTCGCGGCTCTTGATGAAGGTGTAGAACTCGTGATAGAGGACGGCGTATTCATCGGGGTAGCGGTTGTTGCAGTCGGGCCACTTGCAGTCGGGTTCGTTGCCGATGAGCCAGACGGATCCAGGGTTGGCGGCGATGGCCGATTCTAGGTTCGCCCAGCCGGTATAGGTAACGACCTTGGTCGGGGTGTACACCTGCACCACGTCCGAGCGGACGTTGATGAGTTGGAAGTATTCCAGCCCGCCGGGCCGCGGTGGCGATACGCGGTAACTCCAATCCGAATACCACCCTGCGCCCAGTTGGGTTACGTCGTAGTCGCCGATCTGACCGATGCTGGTGTCAATGCCGAAGCCGAAGCGGAAGCGCGGGTTGGGCGTGGGCGTGAAGGTGGGCGTGGGTGTGCGGGTAGCGGTGTGGGTTTTGGTGGGCGTGGGCGAGCCGCGGGTGTTGGTGGGCGTGGGCGATCCTGTGTTGGTGGGCGTGCGGGTGGGGGTGGGCGTCGGGGTTGGCGTGGGCGGGGCGAGTTGGATCACCACCACTCCCGCGGATTCGGCGGCGGCGTACACGTAGCCGTCCTTGTGGAAGATGCCCCAGACGTTGCCGGGCGTGCTCACGGAGGCCACAAGCACGGGCGCGGCGGGGTTGGTTACGTCATAGACCTTCACCCCCGCCGGGCCGTCGCCGACAAACACGTAGTTCCCCTCGGCGTACACGGCCTGGGCCGCGCCGTCGGTGTCCACCGTGGTTACGTGCACCGGGGCGCTGCGGTTGGCGATGTTGACGACGCGCAAGCCGGCGGCGTCTCCCGCGAGATAGGCGTAGTTGCCGTTGACCCACACATCCCATTGGTAGCCCACCGGGTCAAAGGCCAGGGTGGATAGCACCTGTGGGTTGGTGGGGTTGGAGACGTTGACGATACGAAGCCCACATGTGCCGCCCGCGACGTAGGCGTAGGTTCCGTCGGACCAGACCCGCTCGGCGAAGTCGCACCCCCCTGATGCCGTGCCCACGATGGTGTAGGGGGCGGTGGCCCGCACCACATGCATCCCTTCCCATTCGTCGGCGATGTAGGCATAGGAGCCCACCGCATCCGCGCCCTTCACGAAGGCATTGGTCTTCATGATTTCCAGTTGGTACGGGCTGGCGGGGTTCGTGATGTCGTAGATGTGGAGCCAGCCGTACTTCTCGGCCATGAAGAGTTTGTTGCCCAGCAGGGCCACGTCGTGGGCTTCGCCGGAGCCTTCGCCCGCGCGCCCCGCGAAGGTAGGGCTGATGGGGTTGGACACGTTTAGCACGGTGAGGTGCGCCAGCCCGTCGGCCACGTAGGCGTAGTTGCCCGCCACTTCCACGTCGTAGGCTTTGTCCAGCACGGGGACGGTGGCGACGACCGTTGCCGCCACGGAGAGGTCCGCGCGGACCGGCGCGCTGCCCTGGGAGGCAAGGGCCCTGGCGCTGGAGATGACCGGCGTGCGGCGGGCGTCGGGCAGGCTGATGTCGGCAAGACGGGCGTCCCGCGGGGCGAGGTTGGGGGCGATGTTCGCGCCGCTCGCGTTGCGCATGATGAAGGGAAGATAGCGGTTGCTCTGTCGCAGCAGGGCGTTGGCGAAGTTGACGAGATAGGTCTCATCGGCGGTTACCGCGCCGAACCAGGGCGCGGATATGTCCTGCCAGCCCGTGGGGGCCGTGGTCTGCACCACCTGGTACACGCCCGGATACAGCGCCAGGAACTCGTAGTACCCGTCTGCGCGGGAAATCGCCGCGCTCAGTTCTGTTCCCTGCGCGCTGCGGAGGGAAATGCGCACCCCACCCAACGGCGGCTCGTAAGGCTCGCGCCGATCGTTGTGGTTGACGTCCCAGAACGCGAAGCCGAGAATCTGGCCGCGCCCGGGCATGGGGGTAGGAATCGGCGTTGGCGTGTTCGTAGGCGTGGGGGTGGCCGTGGGCGTGTTGGTGATGGTGGGCGTGGGCGTGGGCGTGGATGTGGCAGGGGCGGCGGTAACGATGACGTTGCCGTTGCGCACGATGGCAGAGTAGGAGAAGTACGGGGAGGGGCATGTGAAGCCCGGCCCGCTTACGCCGACGCTGGCGAATGTAAGCGCAGTGCCGGATGTAGCCGCCTTGCCCTTGAAGCGGACGGTGGCGATCTTGATGGACGACTTGTTTTCGTTGTTGCAGGGCGTCGTGTCTTCGGCGTTGTACTGGATCAGTCCCGTGCCATTGTTGGCGGAGTTCAGGTTGACTTTATTCAAGATTGCCGTGTTGGGCGTGATTTGACTCGTCGGGTTGCCCGCCGCATCCACGACCATGAGGTACCTGGGGTCAAAGGTCAACGTAAAGGCGATCTGTTGCGTATAGGCGCCCGGCCCCGCCGGGTCCACCCAGAACTCCAGGGTGAGCACCGACCCCACCTGCACGGCCCATTCGTAAGGGGGGCCGTTGAACCGCACTTGCGCGGGGATGGTCTGGCTGACGGGCGCGGAGGGCGGGCTGGCCCAAGTATTCTGCGCGCGCGCCAGCAGCGCGATGGCAACGACTGCAAGGGCAACGCATAGGGCTTTGAGGAGCAGGCGGCGGTCTTTGCCGACGGTGGAAGGTGGCTGATTGGTCATCCCGGATCTCCTGGCTTCAGGGTCATGATGATTGTATATGTGAAAGCGCCCTTTGGCAAACGGGCATTCCCGGAAAGGGTGCGGTGCGCACCACGAATTAAAACGCAGCATCGCACGGGCGGATGCGGGTTGCGGAAACGCGGGGTGCGCGGGCGGTCTGGGGCAGACACGCCTGGGCAGACACGTGGGTCTGGCCTGTCTGGGGCAGACACGCAGGTCTGCCCGTCGGGGCAAACACGTAGGTCTGCCCCTACAGGTGCGCCTGGGCCATGCGCCCACCCTCGGCCAGCAGGGCCTGCACTATCTCGGCGGTGGGGGCTTCGGCGTAGATGCGCAGCACCGGCTCCGTGCCCGACGGGCGGATGAGCAGCCACGAATCGTCTTGCAGGCGGTACTTGATGCCGTCGCTGTCGTCCACGGCGCGCACGGGCAGTCCGGCGAGTTGGGCGGGGACACTGGCCTTGAGGGCGCGCACCAATTCGGACTTGACGAAGGGCCTGGTGCGCAGGTCGTGGCGAGCATACCGGAACGGGCCGACGGTGCGCTGCAGGTCGTCCACCAGTTCGCGCAGCGACTTGCCGTTGGACGCCACGATTTCCAGCAGGAGCAGGCCCATCAGGATGCCGTCGCCGACGGGCAGGTGGCCCTTGATGCTGATTCCGCCGCTCTCTTCGCCGCCGATGAGGACGTCCTTGTCCAGCATGTGGTCGCAGATGTAGTTGAAGCCCACGGGCGTTTCGTACAGGGGGAGGCCGTAGCGGCGAGCCAGGCGGGCCACCATCTCGCTGGTGGAGACAGTCTTGACGACGCAGCCGTGCATGCCTCGGTTCTCCACCAGGTGGCGCAGGGCCAACGCGATGATGGCGTGCGGGTCCACGAAGTTGCCGAGGTGATCCACAGCGCCGATGCGGTCGGCGTCGCCGTCGGTGGCCAGGCCGATGTCGTAGCCGTTGCGCACGGTGCGTATGAGATCGCCCAGGTTGCGGCTGATGGGTTCGGGGTGGATGCCGCCGAAGCCTGGGTTCATCTCGCCGTGGATTTCGTCGGCCACAAGCCCGGCCTCGGCGAGGAGGGCGCGCATGTACCCGCGACCTGCGCCATACATGGGGTCTATGAGCACGCGCAGGCCCGAGCGGGCGATGACGTCCAGGTTGATGAGCGAGCGCACGTGCGCCAGGTAGTCGGGCATGGGGTCAAAGCGGGTGATTTCCGCGCCGCTGGGCTGGGGCGGGAGCACCCCCTGCTCTATGGCCCAGTCGGCCAGCACGGGCTGGCGTCCCGATGCCAGGTTGGCCTGGAGGTGCGCTTCAATCTGGGCGGTCTCGGCAGGCATGGCAGATCCGCCGAAGGAAGCCTTGTACTTGATGCCGTTGTAGCGCGGGGGGTTGTGGCTGGCGGTTACCATGACGCCGCCCGTGGCCCCCATCCGACGGATGGCGTGGGACACGGCGGGTGTGGGGCAGTCCGATTTGCTCAGGTACACGCGGATGCCGTTGCCGGCCAGGACGCGAGCCACTTCTGCCGCATACCGGTCGGAGAGAAAGCGGGTGTCAAACCCGACGATGACAAGGGGATGAGGATGCGGCTCGCCGTTCATCCGATCCTTGAGGATGTGGTCGGCGATGGCTTGGGATACGTGGCGCACGTTGGCGAAGGTGAATTCGTCGCTGATGACGGCTCGCCAACCGTCGGTTCCGAACTTGATGGGCATGCTCTCCTCGCAGTTGGCCAAGGTTGGTGTTGGGATGCGCCCTGTGCGCCGTGGCACGGGCGGCCAGGGAAAAGCGGCGGTAGTATAACACAGGTTTCGCGAGCGGCCAACACGGGCTGGCCGGGTTCGCAGCGGGTCCTCGTGCTCCAAATGGCGAAAGCGGCCCTCTGGCAATGGGAGGGCCGCTCGCAAAGGGTGAGTCGGGGTTTGCTACGGGATGATGAGCGTCTGGCCTGGGTAGATGTAACTGCTGAGCGTGAGGCCGTTGGCCTGGGCCAGGGCCTGAGCGCTCACGCCGTAGCGCGCTGCGATGCCATAGAGCGTGTCGCCGGGCTGGACGACATGGGTGCGGGTGCCGGATGGCGTCGTGGGCTGGGTTCCCGTCGCGCCGGCGGGCAGGACGAGCCGCTGGCCCGCGCGCAACGTCGTCGGGTCGGTGATGCCGTTGAGTTGGGCCAGTTCCTGCCACGTGATGCCGTAGCGCAGCGCGATGCGGTACAGGTTCTCGCCGGCCTGGACGATGTGCACGTTGGGCGGGTTGGTGGCGCCGCCCGGGATGACGAGGACCTGGCCGGCCATGAGGAGCGCGTCGGGCGCCAGGTTGTTGAGGGCGGCCAGTTCGTTCACCGTGGTGCCGAAGCGCGCCGCGATGCCGTAGAGCGTGTCGCCGGGCTGGACGGTGTAGGTGGACGTTCCGGGTTCCGGCGTCGGTTCCGGGAGTTGGGGCGCGGGCGTGGCGGTGGGCTCCGGCGGCAGGAATGGCTCCGGCGTGGGTGTTGCCGTTGCCTCGGAAGCGGCGGGCGAGGCCATGGGCGTCGGCGTGAGCGTGGGCATGCCGGGTGCAGCGGTCGCGGCGGGCGTCAGCCCCTGGGGCGGCGTGGGTTGGGGGGTGGGCGATGGGGTTGGCTTGGGCCTTGTGCAGCCCGCGAGCAATAGTCCGACGGCCAGCACGCACACAGCCGCCATGAGGATGGCCCGGATTCGCGCATTCATGTTGTGCCTCCTATGAGTTGGTGAGGTGGTTGGTATATTATAGCCCATGTGGGCGGTTTTGTTCAAGAATGGCCTCGCGCCGTTCAATCTTCGCGATGCCTGCCCTTCCGCGCGGCGACAAGGAGCACGGAGAATGCCGCGCTGGCCGCGAAAAGGGGCAGCAGCGATCCCCCCGTGTCGGGCACCTCTTCGCCGCCGGTTGGCCCTTCGGTGGGCTTGACCGGGGCAGTGGGAGCGCCGGTCGCTGTAGCCGTTGCCACGGGTACCAGGGTAGCCGTGGGCCTGGGCGTCGGCTCTCGCGTGGCGGTTGGGAATCGCGTGGAGGTTGGCGCGGCCGTGAACGTGGGCGTGGCTACGGCTGTGGGCGCGGGGACGGCCTGCATCTTGTTGAGCAGCGCCACGCCGGCAACGGCCAGCAACCCGATGGCCAACAGGCCAACCAGGGCGACTATGGCGACGGCGAATTTTCGGTTTCTGAATGGGTTGGTGAATTCGGGTCTCATGGTCTTACTCCGTAAATGGGGTGCCGTCTGCCCGCTGAACGCGCACGCTTCTATAATAATGGGTGAGTATCTCGTGGGCCAGAGCGCCTTGCTGGGCCATGCGGATGGCTCCTTCCTGGCACATGCCCACACCGTGGCCGTACATCTTCACGTTGCCGCAGATGCAGGGGACGCTCCTGCAATAGGGCAGGGCGGCGCGCCAGACCTCTTCGCTGTTGCGCGTGTGGCCGTCGCAATGGGCGAAGTAGTACGCGCCGATGAGTTCATCGCCGAAGGTAAGGACGATGCCGCGCGTCTCGTCCACTGCCTTGTCCGAGCGCGCGCTATGCTTGGGCGACCAGTTCTGGCAGTGCGAGGTGGTGCAGACTGCCGTCGCGCCGTGGCGCGGTTGCTGAACGGCGCGGGCGGCAAATGTGCGGGCCGCAATGGCCTGGGCCTTGAGCGCCTCCATGGGGCTGCTAGCAGGGAGTTCCCTCGGCACGCAACCCTTGACATAATCTTCAAGTTCCATCGTTACGGTGCTGCCGTCTTCCAGGAGGACCGACACCGTGGCCGGGACGGAGGGCACCGTCCGCGCGCGCTTGGGCAGGTCGGCCAGCGCCTGGATGGTTTCGCGCAGCACGGGTGTGCCGTCGGGCTTGTACCAGCGGTGCGCCGCGAACGGGTCGCCGTCCTCGGCCACGAGGAGCCAAAAAGCCGTGTTGGCCAGGTAGTAGGGCGACTCTCCCGCCATGATGCTTCGGGCCATCTCGGCGGCATAGGCGGCGTGGCGAGCGGCATCCACGGGCGGATGGGCCACATGCGCGCGGTCGCCGAGGATGGGGCCGTTGGCCGCGGCCACCATCAGCGCCGCGCGCCCCA
Organism: Chloroflexota bacterium; assembly: GCA_014360805.1. NCBI lineage: Bacteria > Bacillati > Chloroflexota > Chloroflexota bacterium. Next base: position 44,915 of record JACIWU010000007.1, on the reverse strand, counting down.
GCCGCCGCAGGGCGATCTCGTGGTACCATTCGTGCAGGCAGTAGCCTGTGTGGTCTTCGCTGCCTTCGGGGCAGATGCCGGGGCGGGTGGCGGGCCACGCCTGGCTTGCGCCGTGTCCCCATGTGAGCGGCTTGTTGCTGGTGAAGTTGTGGATGGCGATGCCGAGTTTGTCTTTGAGATTCGCGCTGGCTTTCGCCGCCAGAATCTCCAGGCAGCGGTCCAGAAACCGCAGGTCGTGGTAGTCGCCGCCGGGTTGGAGTGGCGAGAGGAGCGGGATGAGCGGCTCCTCCCGCGCCAGCGTCTCCAGCGCAGGAAGCGCCAGGTCCATGAAGGCTTCAGGGGCGCTGTCGGCGGGCCATTTCGTCCACTGGCCCATCTGGTTGGGGCGGTCGTAGATGAACACGTAGCGCACGCCCGCGTTGGCCAAATGGCGCGCCGCTCGGGCCAAGTCGGCTTCTGCTACGGGCGCGACGAAGGGTGTCCAGAGGTGCACCACCGGCTCAATGGCCCGGTCTTGGAGGCCCGCGATGAAGTGCTCGGGCACGGGGTTGCTGACGCCGCTGGGCAGCGTGAGCCAACTCGCCCCAAGCGTCTTCAGGGTGGGACCGAACCGCTTGAGCCAGGCGCGATCGTCGTGCTGCGTATCGGGGAACCAGTGAAACCCGATTCCCGTGTCGGTTGCCGGACGCGGGTAGGATGCCAGGTCCATCGTCTCTCACCACCCGAAACGTATCGTCAGAAGGGGCGCTTCTGTCCGCATTTCTTGCACTTCTTGTAGCGCACGCCTTCCTTGCTTACTAGAACAACCCATTCGTGTTTGCCCCCCTTGGGGCATTTGTAGGTTCCAGGCATGGGTCCTTCTCCACATGATGTCATTTGGGCATGATGGCCAGGGTCTCCATGGCGAGCCGCGCGGTGTAGTCGCGGTTCACGATGCTGTAGGCGGCGCGGATGTCATCGGCGGCTACCTGCGGCGCGAAGTTGAAGTTCCAGAAGGCCATCAGGCCCATGTAGGGTCTCGCGCGCCCGATGGCATAGGCCTCCGCGAGGTAGAGCGCCTGCTCCCGCTCCGTGTTGTCGGCGGCGTACTCGCGGCCCGGGATGACGGTGTTGCTGCTGGGCCACCCGAATTTCACCAGCCAAATCTGCTTTGCGCCGTCTCCATACTTTTGCATGACGGGATACAAGAGTTCAAAACTTCGGAAGTAGAGATGCCAGTCGCCCTTGTACGTCGTGGTGTCGGCGGTGCTGCGGGTGGGGTCGTCGGCGGGCGGATTGTTGTATCCCCACGACTGCGCTCCCAGCGCGTCAAAATGCCCTTTGGCACCGGCCTGGTACATCTGGCCCAGGTACACCTCGGGTTCAATGGCCTCGTGAGGGTTGTGGGAGCCGGTGGGCATGAGCGCCGCCGTTACCACGATGGCCTGGGGGTCGGCGGCTTTCACCGCCGCGTGGGCCAGGATGAGCAGGCGCACGTAGTCGGCGGCGGGCATGATGCCGCTTCCGCCCCATGCCGGCGTCGCGTTCGGCGCATCCCAAATCTCGTAGGCCTGCACCTGGCCACGATAGCGGGCCGCCGTGCGCCCCAGGAGGTCGGCGTAACGCTGCATCTCGTCGGCGGTCAGCGTCAGGCCCTCGCGCGGACTTGGCGGGGCCTCGCGCGGGAATCCGCCGACCTGGAGCAGCACCTTGACCCCCGCTTCGGAGGCGTCGGCGACCAGGCGGTCCAGTTCGCTCCAGTCGTACTGGCCCTGCTGCCACTCAATGGCTCCCCAGCGGACTTCCTGGCGGAGCCAGTCAAAGCCTATGCCGCGGATGCCCTGCAGGACGGCCCTGTGCTCCTGGCCGAGCAACTGCACGTTGGCGGCATAGCGGAAGGTCTGTTGGCCGGGCCTGCGGGTAGGCGCGGGCAGGGTGGCCGCCGGTCGGGAGGGCTTCGTAGGGATGAGCAATTTGGCGCCCTGGGCGAGGGAACGATTCGGGTTCAGATGGTTGGCCACCAGGATTTGCCAGGGCGACACGTGATACCTGCACGCGACGGCGGCAAGCGTCTCGCCTGGGCCAACGACGCGGGTGGCCCAATGGCTTGGCGTGGCGGCGCGCAGGGAGGGGCCTGGGACGAGCAGCCGCCGGCCTACGGGCAAAGGCGCGTCCGGGGCGATGCCGTTGGCCTGGGCGAGGGACGCGGCGGTGGTGCCGTACGTTTCGGCGATGGCATCCAGCGTGTCGCCCCAGCCGACGGTGTACACGCTCCAGGGTACGCGGCCCTGGCCACTGGCCGTGCCCAAAGCCAGGCCGAAGCCTGCGAGGATCACGGCTACGAGGAATAGCCCCCTCACGACTGCTCGCATCTCGGTTTTGTCTCGTCCCTGGTGGGTCAACATAATCTGACTCATGATACCTGCGAATGCAACGCCCTGTCAACTCACGTGTGGGCTGCGTCGCCCAGGCGCGCCGACTGGAGCCGCCGCCTCAAGAACGCCGGCACGTCCAGGTTGGCGGCGTCCCACCGTGGCGAATACGACGGCCATTCCTGGGCCGGGGCTTCGGTCGGCTCCGGCTGCGGCTGGTGGTTTGGACTCTGGTCGGCCTGCGCAGGGCTTGGGGTCGGCGTGGTGATTCTGGGCTGGGGCAAGCGGCCCGGCGCGGCCTGGACGGGAATCTCGGCCCCTGCCACCTGGATCACTTGGGGTGCTGCGACGCCGATGCCGGTGGCCACGAGCGTAACCTGCACGCGCCCCTTCATCGTGGGGTCTATGGTGGCGCCGATTTTGATGTTGGCGTCGGGGTTGGCGTTGGCCGCGATGATTTCGGCGGCCTCGCCCACCTCGGCGAGAGACAGGTCATCGCCGCCGGTGATGTTGACCAGGACGCCCGTGCAGCCCTGGATGGAGTCCAGGCTGACGAGCGGGCACTTCAGCGCCGCGTTGACCGCGTCGGCGACGCGTTTGGGGCCGCGGCCCTGGCCGATGGACATGAGCGCCTGGCCGCCGATGGTCATGATGGCGTGCACGTCGGCGAAATCTAGATTGATGAGGCCGGGCTGGGTAACGAGTTCGGCGATGCCCTGCACGGCCTGGCGCAGCACGTCGTCGGCCACGCGGAAGGCCACGTCCAGGGTCATGTGGTGGGCCACGAGTTGCAGAAGGCGGTCATTGGGCACGACGATGAGCGTGTCCACGTGGTCGCGCAGGCTGGCAAGACCTCTCTCGGCGGCCCTCTGCCTGCGCACGCCCTCAAACGAGAAGGGGCGGGTAACGATGGCGACGGTGAGCGCCTGGGCTTCGCGCGCGATGCGGGCGACAATAGGCACGGCCCCCGTGCCGGTGCCCCCACCCATGCCGGCGGCGATGAAAATCATGTGGGCGCCGGCCAGATGCTGACGCAGTTCGTTTTGGGACTCCAGCGCCGCCTGGAAGCCGATGTCCGGATTGCCGCCTGCGCCGAGTCCGCGCGTCAGGTTCTTCCCCAGTTGGATGCGGGTGCAGGGTTCCGATGAGGCCAGCGATTGGGCGTCGGTGTTGGCGGCGATGAACTCCACGCCCGGAATGCCGATCTGGATCATGCGGCTGACCGCGTTGACGCCCGCTCCGCCGACGCCGATGACTTTGATGCGAATGGGATAGGTCGGTTTGTCTGCCATTCCAGCCTCCATGCGTGCTAAGGTTTCCAGTGGAGCCAGCGGCTCAGCCACTCTTCTAGGGTTGACCAGCGGAACGGACTGGAGCCTTTCATCTGTACCTGCACCGGGCCGAACAGGTTGTTCTGCTCGTCCGACTCGGCTACCAGCCCCGTGTCGCCTTCGGTGTGGTAAGCGTCCGCCAGCACATAGATGCTGTGCATACCGCTTGCCAGACTCCCCGCATAGTTGCCGAATTGCGGGTACGGTTCCGACGAGAGGAGGGTGATCTCTTCGCCGGGGGCCAGGTCGGGGACGTACCACAGCAGGCCTACGCCCAACGTGCTGGCGACGGAGTTGACATAAGGTATTACGCTGGGGTCTATGTACAGTTGCACCCAACATCCGGGCGCGGGGCCATCGCCTTGATTGCGCACCCGCACTCGGAAGAGGGTGGGTTCGCCCGCTTCGGGTTGTGGCGGGAAGATTTCCAGCGCGCTGACGACGAGGTCGGGCGCGGCGATGTCCGGGGCGGGCGCGGGTTCGGGCGTCGGCTTGGGCGGGCATTCGCCGCAAGGCAGAAGGTACACCGGACTTTCGGCGAGATTGCCGGCCATGTCGGCAATGCGGAATCGCACCGAGGTGGCGGCTTCGGGCACGCGGGCGTATAGCGTGGCCTCCTGTCCTTCGGGCGTTACGCTGACGTCTTGCCACACGCTCCACGTGGCGCCGCCGTCGGTGGACCAGGCGGCAAAGGCGCTGGCCGGCTCAAGTCCGCTTTCGGCATCGCGCACGCGCACAGCGATTTCGCCTGTGCTGGACAGCGCCGCTTCCGTCCACCCGCCGGGCGGGTTGGGGTCGTAGTATATCTGCGCGACAGATGGCTTGGATGTGAGGCCGGCCTTGTCCGTTACGACCGCCGAGTAGGTGCGAAGTCCAGGCTCGTCGGGGAGCGTGAGCACCACTTCGCGCCGGTAGGGTTCGGCGGGCGCGGCTGCCAAGTTCTCCCCCAGGGCCACCTGCATGGCTTCCACGCCGCTTCCCACGTCCAGCACCTCCAGCGTCAAGGTGATGGTCTGCTGCGTCGCGTAGGGGGCGCCGTTGTTGATGAGCAGCGTAACCTGCGGGGGAGTGTTGTCCACGAGCACCATCATGGATTGAGACGCCTCTTCGCCGCGCGCGTTGTGCGCCACAGCCTTTAGCAGGTGATCGCCGTCCGCCGTGGCGGTTGTATCCCATTTGTACTCCAGCGCGGTGCCGATTTTCCGCAGCACCGGCTTGCCGTCCAGGTACAGGGTGATGTCGGAGGTGGCGACTCCCCCTTGGACAGTTACGGTCTGCAGACCGGACAGGGCGCGGTCGGGCAGCGGCGACACGAACCGCACGGAGGGGGCCTGCTGGTGAATGATCTCGGCGACGCGTTCGCGCAGGGCCGGCAGGCGGTTCTGCACCTGATCGCCCGGGCAGGTGGTGGATTTGGTCTCGCGGTGGCCAGCAATGTTGGGCAGGTCCAGGTCGCGGAAGATGCTGCGGCCGGTGGGGTCAATGCCGTAGCGGTCGCAGACCCAGGCCACCAGGCGGGCCAGCGCGTTCATCATCGCTTCGGTGGGCGGCTCGGACTGGAAGTCGCCGATGAGGGAGATGCCCACAGAGCCTTCGTTGAAGCCGTAGTCGTGGCCCCCGACGACGCCTTCGCCCCCCTTGCGCCCTTCGTAGATGTTGCCCAGGCGGTCAATAAGGTAGTTGTACCCGATGTCGCCCCAGCCGCGGGTTACGGCGTGGTAGTAGTACACGGCGCGGACGGTGGCGGCGGGGTCCTGTTTCGGATCGTTGGGGGTCGCCGTGTGGTGGATGATGATCTTCACGGGCTTCTCGTACTTCGGCTCCCAGGTCATGAGGCTCTCGTCGGCTCCCCAGCCGCGGCGCGGGATGATCGCGGGACGCTGCACGCCCGGCCCCTCGCCCTGCGGGATGACCATCTGCATCGCTTCCTGGACGGTGGGGCCAGGCGCGGTGTTGGCGAAATGCCAGGTTACCGAGGCGAGGACCGGCGTGGCTCTGCCATCGCTGGATGTAAACCGGAGCCGGTATTGGGCGTACCGCGCGCCCTGGGCGAACCACATGTGGCCCGGCCAGTCGCCGGTGGCGGATCGCACGTCTTCGTCGGGGGGCAGTTCCTGCCAGTCCGTCCACGCTTTGCCGTCGGCGCTGGTGCGGACGGCGAGCGTCAGGGTTGTGCCGGCGGGGATGTCGGCCTCCCACTGCCAGACGGCCAGAGAGAAGGGCGCGCCTGGTGCGAAGGGCGGGGATGTGTACACGCCCGCCGTCTCGTACTGGCCCTGGGTATCGCGGGCGAGGGTCAATTCGCCGTCCCCCTGGCGCTCAACCTGGAGACGTTGCAGGACGCCTTGCTTGAAATCCGACACCGTGGACTGGGTCCAGGTGGCCGTGCCCTGCACCTGGGGCTGTACGTTTTGCTGCGCGCCTCCTGCGCAACCGGCCACGGACAGCGCCAGAGCCAGGAGGCTGAGGGCGCAGACTACGATCCGCGCATAGCGTCTCATGGCCTATTCCCCCTCGTGCGACGAAGACGCCGGGCTTGCCTCAAAGTTGAGGAAGCGTCGGCCCTGACTTGCCATTTGGTCCAGAATCTTCTGGGTTTCGGCGGCATCGGCCCCCGCGATCCGCTCCACACGGCAGCCGGCGGCTCGGAGTTTTTCCTCGGCGCCGGACGAGACGCCGGGGGGCTTGCCGATGATGGTTACGTAGCGGGCGAGGGCCGCCTCGTCCACGCTGAAACCGCAGACAGGCTTGAAAGCCTTCACATAGTTAGCCAGCATTCGCCAATACCATTCCGAGACGCCCCATTCCCAGACGGGGCAGAGCACGTAATGGTACAAGGGATGCTCCTGGGGGGGCGCGCCCGGGTCGGGGGCAGGGTGCGGCTGGGCGGTCTGGCGGGCGTGTTTCGGCAGGTCTTTCATCGCCTGGACTGCGGGCAGGCGCGCACCGCTCTCCTTGTACCAGGCGTGCGCCTCAAAGGGGCTGCCGTGGCTATTGGCGAGCAGCCAGAAGGCGTTGTTGAACACGTAGTCGGGCACGACGTTGTCCATCAGCATCCGCGTCATCTCCACGGCGATGCGGGCATGGGCCGCCTCGTCCACCGGCGGGTACTTGGGATGGTCGTGCGCGCCGACGATAGGCCCGTTCTCGTAGCAGACGAGGGGCAGCGACCGCCCGACACGGGCGCGGATGATGGCGTCGTACCACTCAAACAGGTAGAACCCCACGTGGTCCTGGCTGCCCTCGGGGCAATAGTAGGGACGGGCGTTGGGCCAGCGGGCGGGGCCGCCCTTGCCCCAGTCCAGCGGCTTGTTGGATACGTAGTTGTGCATTCCGACGGCCATGGTGTCAAAGAGGTCCTCTTTGCCCTTGAGCACGATGTAGTCCAGGGCCGTCTTCAGGAAGACTGTGTCCCAGTAGTTGCCGCCTGGGCTCAGGGGCGTGAACACGGGGTACATGCCGACGGCCTTCATCGTTTCCAGGCAGGGGATGAGCATCTCCATGAACCGATCCACCAGCGCCGGCCTGGCCCATTCGGCCCAGTCCCATTCGTTCGTGAGGTTAGGCTCGTTGTACACGTGGACGTAGTGGACGCCAAGCGCCCGATAGGTGTCCAGCAGCGAACGGAGCGCCTTCTGGTCTATGGGGCGGACCGTGGGCGTGTAAACCCGAATGAGCGGCTCAATGTCGGCCTGGATCAAGCCCTTGATGAAGAACGACGGGATGGGGTTCTCCAGTTCCGACAGGAGCACCAGCCACGACGCGCCCATCGCCTTCAGTTCGGGCAGCCACAGGTCCAGGTCGGCCTTGCTGTAGTGAAAGACGTTCGGGTAGTAGTGAAAGCCGATGCCGGTATCGCCTTTGGGTCGCCAGTATGCTTTGATGTCCACGGGTTCCTCCTGCTATTTGGACACGGCCATCTTCAGAATGGTGCCCTTGTGATCCACGGTGATCTTCGCGACGAGTGGCCCGCGCAGGCCATCGCCTTCGGGCGCGCCGCTGACGGTGAATACGTACCGGTTGGCGATGGCCGTCGCGCTGTGGGATGCCGCGCCGGAATGGCAACTGCCGGTGCACTGGCCGTTGCACAGCACCTGCTGGGTAACGCGCACCTGCTTGGGCGCAAGCCAGGGCAGGCGGTGGCTGATCTGCGATTGCACCTGCTGCACCAGGTCGTCGGGGACGTCGGCGGCGACACGATGCGCGCTGTGCTGGCAGCAGACGGCCAGGGATTTGCGGACGGTCGCGGCCTGCGGCAGTTTGTCCCAGATGGGCTTCTGCCCCTCCACGGTTAGCGTGGGGTCGCCGAACAGGTTGAAGGTCAGGAGCGTCTTCTGGTCTTCGCTGTCCAGGTAGCCCTGGCGGTTCATCAGGTCGTTGGCGAAGGAGAGTTTGGCCCACTGGAGGGCCTGACCGATGGGCATGCCGCTTGTAACGGCGAGCCAGAACAGCCGCCCCAGCAGGTCGGCGCCGGCCAGGGGCGGCGTGAGCGATCCATAGGCCAGGCGCGTGGAGCCTACGACGGCGCGCGCGCCCTCGTGCAGGAACCGCAGCGCGATGGAGTCGTGGTGCGTGCGGGCGAGCACGTCGGCGCCGTAGCAGGCCTCGGTGAGGACGGTGGCGCCTGCGGCCCAAGCGCTGGCGATGTCATCCGGCAGCAGGGCGACGGGGAACAGCGGGTAGTCGGCGGCGAAATCGGGGTCGCGCTGGCCGTACCACGCCGGTTCCCCCTCCACGCCGTGCAAGTTGAAGTAGGCGAGGCGGGGCTTGCTCTGGGCCAGGGCCGAGAACTCCTGCCGCGAAATGGGCGGCGACATGCGCAGGTGCCGCGTCTGGCCGATGACCTCAAAGACGGCCCGCGATGCTTCCTTCCATACGCTGGCGGTGTATCCGAAACTGTCCTCCGGCGAGGGGGCGTCGTCTCCGCGCTGCCAGATTCGGCGGAGGGCTTTCAGCCCCTTTGCAGTGGCGTTGCGCTCCGAATCCGCATGGGCTTTTGCGGCGTGCTCTATCAGGCGCAGGAAGGCGTCGGGGTCGTCGCAGTCGGGCAGGCGGCCCACCGCCCGCGTGGGGAGCAGCGACGAGCCGTTGCGGGCCGCGTAGGGCGCGTCGGTGTAGATGTCCTCGTCCTGGTCGTCGGTTGGGTTCGCCGTGCGGTAGAATGGCACGATGTCGTCGCCGCCCAGGATGAGCACGTGGCGCATGTCCTGGCCCTGGGTCAGGAGACCATCCGCCAGGGAATCCACCGCCGCCTTGATGTGGGCGGGGTCGGCGGGATTTTGGGCTGCAACTGCGCCCAAGCCCGTCATTTGTTCGGGGTCGTCCAGGGCCACGAAGTGGATGGCCCGATTGTCCGCCGGCCCGATGGCTTTTACAAGCCGGTGCACGGCCTCGCCCAGGCGCTGGGTGAAATCGGAACCGAACTTCGCTTCCAGCGTCGTTCGGCACGTGAGGATGGCGAGGGCCGAAATCGCCGACAGTCGCTCTGGTGGCTGGGAGTCGTCGGTGGCCATGAGGTGATCGGTGAGCCGCGCCATCTCGGCCTGGATGTCTCGGAGCGTGGGGCTTTGGGGCAGCGGGGCGGCTTCGGTACCTGCCGCGACTACCTGCTCGCCCCGAAGTTTCGCGCCACGCTGCGCGGGGGCGTCAGAGGCCGCATCGGGCAGGTCGGATGGGTCGGCCCAAAGCAGCCGGTACTGCCCCTGCGCGCCAAAGGCGCGTTCGGCGACGATGCCGCTAGGGTCCAGGGCTTGGGCGGCGTGCAGGGATGCCGTGCCCGCTTCGGCCTGGCCTCGGCGTATCAGGATGTCGCCGCGAATCAGCGCCGCCTTGACGAAATTGGGCCATGCGGCGGCGATTTGGTCCAGCGTGGACATGGCCTCGTCCAGCCTCTCCAATTGCCACAGGGTTTCCGCAAGCCCGAGCCACGCTTCGGGCAGGAATGGGTCCGAGCGCGTGATGGCCTGAAACTCGGGCAGAGCGCCTCCCCAATTGACCGAGAGTTTGAAGCGAACGGCCTTGCCGAGAGGGGTGGCCTCGCCCGCCGACTTCAGGTTGAGGACGGCAGGCAGGCGGCTGCCCAGCACGAGTTTCTGGTCGGCGTCGGAGGGGCACAGGGCGAAGGCGCGGACAAACTGGCGGGTGGACTGCTCGGCCTCACCCAGCGTGTGGAGTGCCTCGGCAAGCGCCAGGCGGCATTCGGCGTTCTCGGGATCCAGGCCGAGGGCGGCGTCCAGGAGCAGGCGGGCGTGCTGCGACTCGCCCAGGCGGATTCGGGCGACGGCCGCAAGGAACATCCCGCGCAGGTGCCCCGGATACTGCCGAAGGAGTCCTTCGGCCCTGTCCAGCGCCTCGCGGAATTGGCCTTGCTTCAGGCTCGATTCGGCCGCTATGCAAATCTCTTTCCCTTTCACGTTTCCACTCCCGCGCGTCTGAAAGTGCGTGTGCTATGTTGTGCTGGGGTTCGCTCTGCGGCTATGCGCCTCAGGCGGCGCCAGGCTCCTTGCTGATGAACCCCAGGGCGCTGACGGTGGCGAGTTGCTTGTAGGCTTCGCCGTTGCCTGGCTCCAGGCGGACGGCGTGCCGGAACATCTCGGCGGCTTTGCCGTACTCCTTGGTGCGCTTGTACAGGAGTCCAGCCCTGACAAAGTACTCGGCCTTCTGTCCGTTGATCTGGATGGCCCGCTGGTAGGCGCGCTGGGCCTCCTCAATGTGGCCTTGCTGTTCGTGCGCCGTGCCGAGCAGGTATTGGGCCTCGGCGTCGGAGGGCAGGAGTTCCACCAGTTTCTGGAAGTGGGCCGTGGCTTTTTCCTTGTACCCCAGTTGCGCGGACAGTAGGCCCAAGCGACGGTGCGCCTCGGCGTGTTTCGGCTCCAGGACGATGGCCTGCTGATAGGCTTGCAGGGCCTCGTCAAAGCGATCCTGTTCGCGGAAGATGTCGCCCAGGGCCACGTATGGCTCGGCGTCGCCTGGGGCGAGGTTGATGGCCGCTTCCAGGCACTGGGTGGCCTCGTGGTACTGGCCCAGATGCTGGAAGGCCAGCCCCACATGGAGGCAGTAGCGCGCGTTCTTGGGTTCCAGCGACAGCGCCCGCCGGAAGTGGCCGAGGGCTTCGTTCCAGCGTCCGGCTGCCGCGTACAGATTGCCCAGGGCATCGTGAACAGGCGCGTAGTCGCCTCGGCGGGTAACGGCTTCCTTCAGCACGTTGATGGCGTCATCGGGCCTGGCTTCGTCCTGTAGGACGGCGGCGAGGGTGAGGTAGTATTCGGGCCGGTCTGGCGCGGCCTCAATGGCCTTCTGCAGGGCGATTCGGGCCTGCTTGGGCTGTTTGGCCTTCAGGTACATCTCGCCCAGGGCGGCCAGGTCGTCGCTGGCCTTCGGCTCCAGGCTCACGGCTTTCTCCAGCAGTGCGGCTGCGGCCGAGTGGCGGCCCATACCCGCGTAGGCTTTGGCGGCCAGGCGATAGTAGTCGGTCGTGCCGGGCTGGAGTTTGATGGCCTTGAGCAGGCATTCCAGCGCGGACTGGTACTGCGCCTCGTTCATGAGCATCTCGCCCAATTCGGCCTGCCACGGGGCCACGTCTGCGTTCAGGCTCAAGGCGGTCTGGAGGGCATCCCTGGCTTCGGCGGGGCGGCCGGCGGCCTGCAAGGCCCGACTGAGCGCGTGGTGGTAGGCGGCCTCCTGCGGCCGTTGTTGGACGGCCCTGGAAAGGTGCAACGCGGCTGGCTCGGGTTTGCTCTGCTCCAGGAGCGCCATGCCCAGGTGGTAGTGCAGTTCGTCGCTGTCCAGGCCCATGCTCTCGGCCGCGCGCAGTTCCTCGTAGGCATCCGCGGGCTGGCCCAGGCGACGCTTGACGACGCCGAGGGCCAGGCGGAGCAGGGCGTGCGTCGGCGAGAGCGAAGCCGCCCGCTGGAGCAGGGCCAGCGCCTCGTCGGTCTTGCCGGTTTCTGCCAGCAACAGCCCCAGTTCGGCCTTGGCGTCGGGATTGTTGGGCTGGGCCTCCGCGAGTTGGGTCAGGGCGTTCAGGCTTTCGGACAGGGCCTCCGTGTCCACGTCCGAGGGCTTGAGGCCCAGGGTTTGCGCCTGGCGCGCCTTGGACAGGTCGCGGCGGACGCGGCCCGCCAACGCGAGGGCGTAGCGCGGCTCCGAGGGGGCCAGCCGGTACGCCCGCTTGAGGGCGGCGGTGGCAGCGGCATCCTCGCCTTTTGCCTCGTGCGCCAGTCCCAACAGATAGTGCGCTTCCGGCTGGGCGGGGTCTAGGCGCACGGCTTTCTCCAGCACGGGGAGGGCTTGGGCCGTCCTGTGGGCGCGGAGCAGGGCGCGGCCCAGCGCCAGGGCGTAGGTCTGGCTTGCAGGATTGAGTGCGGTTGCCCGCTCCCATTCGGGGACGGCCCTGTCCACGGCGCCCACCGATTCGTGCAGTTCAGCCATTTGCGCGTGGGCCTCGGCGTCATCGGGGTTCGCCTGCAGGACACGCTCCAGCGCCTGGATGGCTTCGGCGGCGCGGCCTTGTTTGCGCAGCGCCGCGGCAAGCCCGCGCTGGGCGTCGGGGTCTTCGGGCGCGATGGCCGCCGCGTTCTGGTAGGCTTCCAGGGCCTCGCCCATGCGCCCCTGGCTCTCGTAGATTTGCGCCAGCAATGCGTAGTGCTCGGCGACCGTGCCGTCGCGGTCAATGGCCGTCTTGAGGCTCTTCTCCGCGTCCAGCGCCTGGCCCAATTGCCATTGCACCCGGGCCAGCATCCCCCAGTTGACGGAATCGCCCGGATCCAGGCGCAAGGCTTCCTGAAGTTCTTCCAGGGCCTCTTGTAGGCGCCCTTGCTCGGCCAGGATGGAGCCGGCGGTGCGATGGGCGATGCTGCTGGCAGGGTCGCCCGCCTGCGATGCTTGCTTCAGCAGGTGCAGCGCCTCGTTGGCCCTGCCCAGTTTGTGGAGCGATAGGCCCACGCGCTGGAGGGTGAGCGCGTCGCTGCCGCAGACTTCGGCGGCGCGGGTGTAGGCGCGTTCGGCTTCCTGGGCCAGGCCCTGGGCGGCGTAGAGGTCGCCCAGGTCGCACAGGATGGACGGGTCGCCGGGTTCCAGCGCCGCCGCCCGACGCAACATTTCGTAGGCCTCGCCCGTCTGGCCGTTCTGCGCCAACAGGGATCCCAGGCGGCTATGGTAGTGGGCGTTGTCGGGGGCGATGTCCAAGGCCCGCCGATACTGCTTGATCGCTTCGCCAATCCAGCCCTTGCGCGCGAAGGCTGCGCCGAGTTGCGCATGGAGCGCGTCGTCGTCGGGCATGAGGCTGATGGCCGACTCCAGGATGGCGATGGCCGAATCGGGGTCGGCGTTCTGGCTCTGGGCCAGGGCCAGGGAGCGCCGATAGGCGGGACGGTCGGGCGCCAATTCCACGGCCCTACGCAGGGAAGCGATGGCGGCGTCTATCTGACCGCCGTCCTGGTACAGGAGGCCCATCTCGTGGTGGGCGTCGGCCAGGCCCGGGTCTGCGGAGAGGGCCGCGGCGAGCGCGTGGCGCGCCTGGTCGCGCATGCCCAGGGCGCGGCACAGTCGGCCGTAGAGCGTCTGCGCCTGCGCCCAGTTGGGCCGCAGTTCCACGGCGCGCTTGCAGTGGCTCAAGGCGAGTTTCTCCTGCCCTTGCTGCGCCAGGATGTGGGCCAGGGCCAGGAGCGCCTCGGCGTGGTTGGGCGCGAGTTCCAGCGTTCTCCGGAACGCTGCCTGGGCGGCGTTCAGGTCGCCGGCCTGTATCAGGACATCGCCCATGGCCGCGTGGTAGCGGGCCTGCATGGGATCCAGCGCCGCGGCCTGGCTAAACTCGCGGAGCGCATCGGCCCAGTTGCGATCCATCTGGTGCAGGATGCCCATCTCGTAGTGTACGGACGCCTGGTCGGGCGCGATCTGGAGCGCCTGCGTCAGCGTAGCCTTGGCGCCTGCCAGGTCGCCCGCCTGCCGCTGCATTTCGGAGAGCCGAATGCGGTGGGGCAGAGCCGAGGGCGCGAGGGCCACGGCCTTCTGGAGGGCGTCCACCGCCTTGGGGAGGTCGTTGCCCAGGGCATAGATTTCGGCCAGTTGGGCGTGAAGTTCAGGCTGGTTGGGGGCGAGTTTTAGCGCCGCGAGCGTTTCCTCGCGGGCCTCGTTCAGCCGCCCCAGTTTGGCAGCGGTGGCGGCGATGCGTTGGCGGTAGAGCCATTCGGACGGCGCCAGGGCGCTGGCCTGCCGGTAGTGGCCGAGGGCGCGTTCCAGGTCGCCCATGTCGGCGCAGACCTCGGCGATCTGGAATTGGGCGCGCGGGTCGCTGGGGGCTGTCGCCACGGCATCCGAGAGGAGCGCGGCGGCGCGGGCGCTCTCGCCGAGTTTGTGCAGAACGGCGCCGAGCCGCAAGATAGGCTCGGTGGTCCCCGGCAGGAGTTGCGCGGCCTTCTCGTACACGCTGCGCGCCTGGGCGAGGTGGCCGCCCTTTTCCAGCAGGATGCCCAGTTGGACGTAGGCGGCGCCGGCGCTTGGGTCGAGGTCAATGGCTTTGTCCAGGGTGGCCTGCGCCTCGTCCAGCAGGCCCAGGGCGGTCTCCACGCGGGCCACGTCCACAAGGATTTCGGCGTCGGTGGGTGTGAGCCGAGCGGCGGCGCGGTAAGATTCCAGCGCGGCGTTCAGGTCGCCTTTCGCCTCGTGGATGTTGCCTGCGGCCCGATGCGCGTCGGCGACGTTTGGATTCTCGCGCAGGACGGTCTGCACCTCGTTCATGGCGTCGTCGGGCTGGCCCAGTTTCTGGAAGAGCCTGGCAGTGGCCAGGCGATAGCGTGGCTCGCCTGGGTCAATGACCGACGCCTGGCGGTAGGCGTTGATGGCCTGGGCGTATTCGCCTTGCCGCTCCAGGAGGTCGCCGAGTTCGGATATCCATTGCGCCTGGCCGGGCCTGGCTTCCAGGGCGCGGCGGTACAACTCAACGGCGACGGCGAGGCGGCCCAGGTGGGCCTCGGCTTGGGCCAGATGCCGCACGTATTCGGCGTCTCCCCCCGACAGTTCCACGGCTTCGCGGAATCGGGCGCGCGCCCCTTGCCAGTCGCCTGCGTCGGCCAGGAGCGTGCCCAGGTCGTCGTACCACTCGGCGCGGTCGGGCTGGAGCGCGATGGCCTGTTGCATGCGCTCCATGGCCTCGTCGCGCAGGCCCTGCTCGGCCATGACGAGGGCGGCAAGACGGAGATATCGGCCATCCTGGGGCGCCATCTGGACGGCTTGCTGGTAGGCGGCCAGGGCTTCTCCTAGCCAGCCGCGCTGCTGGTAGGCGCGGCCCAACTCGGCGAGGATTTCGGGGCTGTTGGGCAGGAGGGCACTGGCCTTCTGCAAGCGCTCAATGGCTTCGCCGGGCCTGCCCAGGCGGTTGAGGGCCACGCCCGCCCAGTAGTGGTGCTCGGGGACGTTGGGCTGGCGCGCAAGGGCGAGGCGGAATTGGGACAGGGCTTCTTCGTCGCGGCCCTCGGCCAGGTGGATAAGCCCCTGTTCCGCGCAGATGACGGCATAGACCGCCGACGCCTCGTCCTGGGCGCGCTGCAACTCGGCCTGGGCGCGCTCGGAATCGTTCATCAGGCGGAGGATGATGCCCCTGTCCAAGTGGTAGTGGAGTCGGGCGGTGTCCAGGAGTCGCTCCGGATGGTCCAGGTCAGCCGTGGGAGGCGGGGTCTGCGCCTCGTCTGTGGTTGTGGGCTCCTGCGGCAGAAGCGAGCGCAGGAGGTGGACGCCCGATTCGGCCTCGCCTGCGTCCACGATGGCTGTGCCGAGGGCGCGCAGGGTCTCGCGCGGAATGCCCGCGTCCTTGAGGGGGCGCACGGCCTTTGCCAAGCGGTCGGGGAGCAAGTTCTGGCGCAAGGCTCTCGCGGCCAGACTCGCCAGGGAAGGCCCGCCGTGCTGCAAGAGCCGCACGATGGACTGCTCTGGCTCGGGATGCAGGGAGACGTACATCTCCCAGAGGGCGGGGTTCTCGCGCGCCAGGGCCATCTCCTTAGCCTCGCCGAGGCGGTCGCGGAGGGCCAACGCGCACAGGTAGCGGCGCACCTCGGGCCGGAGAAAGCGCACGTTGGCGTCGGGCGTCTCCACGAGGATGCCGAGTTGTTTGGCGAC
This sequence comes from Chloroflexota bacterium, assembly GCA_014360805.1. Classification (NCBI taxonomy): domain Bacteria; kingdom Bacillati; phylum Chloroflexota; species Chloroflexota bacterium. Next base: position 29,122 of record JACIWU010000007.1, on the reverse strand, counting down.
GGCCAGCGCGGCGCTCTTCTGGCCCGTGGCGTTTTGCAGGAGGATTTCGTTGGCCTGGTGGGCGCTGATGGCGTCGGCTCCCTGGCGCTCCATGCTTTCGGCCAGGGCCACCAGACCCAACGCACGCAGGGCCTGCTCGGGGTTAGGGGATGCGTTGCCCTTTGCGGCCAGGATGCGCGACAATGCGGCCAGGATGATCTGCGCCAGGTTCCACCAGGGCACCTGCGTAAGGGTCTCCAGCAGTTCCAGCACGACCGACAGGAACAAGGGCAGGTGCACGATGTCCCACAGCACGCGGTCGCGGCGGAGGATGCGGTTGATCCGCCGACTTTGCTCGCCGGTGAGCCTGGACGAGAGGATGGCGGTGATGTCCTCGTCGGACAGGCGGCCCAGGCGGACGGTCGGGACGTCGGGCAAGCCCCACGCAGGCCCCGGCCAGGTGTCCGGGCGCGAGGCGAAGATTGCCTTCACCCTTCCGTTGGGCTGCGCGGCGTTGCAAATCTCGCGGAGCCACTTGGGGCCGGGCGCGGCACCGGCGCGGTCCACCTGGTCCACCAGGAACAGGAGGGACGCGCCGTCCAGCCAGCGGCGAGTTTCGTCGTCGGCGGGGTTGACATTGCGCTTCTCCAGCGCCTGGGCGAGGATGTCGTTCAGCGAGGCGTCGGCAGGGCATGCCTCGGCGTCCAGGACGATGGGGACAGGGTACAATGCCCCCTCATCTGGCGCGGCGAGGAGGTTGCGGTTGGCGGCTTCGCAGGCCAGGTACGCCAGCAGGGTGCTCTTGCCGCTCAGCGGCTCGCCAAGCACCAGCGTCAAGGGCCAGAGCGCGACGAGGCTCGCCACGTCGTCGGCCTGCCCTTGGGTAGCGGCGCGAATGGCCGAGACAGGCTGTAGGTACAACTGCCATGCGCGGGCAAGGGCCTCATCGTGCAGCAGGCCCTTCAGGTAGTCGTTGGCGGGGCCTTGAGCGAAAGCGGCTTTGGAAGAGTTCTTGGCAGCCACGGTTCACCCCCTAGATTTTGGAGATCATCCAGAACGCGACGAGGCAGATGAGGATGCCGCTGCAACACAGGAATACGCCGATTCCAACAGCGGTCCGAATCAGTTGGCTCACGGCTTCCACCAGGCGGGCCGCCGCGTCAATGATGGGCGCGATGCCGTCTTCCAGGGCGGCGCGGGTGCCGATTTTGGCCGATTGGGCCGACAGGGTGCGCATCGTCTGCTGATAGTCGCGGGCTAGAATTGTCCAGAGGCCGGCGACGCACGCGGCGACGCCGAGGACAAAGAGGGTGATCGCCATCCCCAGTTGCAAGTTGGTGATCATATGCATGCCCCTTTCTGGAAGAATCCATGTATTCTGTCAGGTGCGCGAACGGATTCGCGCATGTTCGCGGTTGCGCGCATTGCACCTGGAAGGTTGCAAGTTCTGTGCCACGGGAGCGTTCGGGGGAAATCTGACGGGCCATCCGGGGTGGGGGATGGCCCGTCAGACCGTAGAGAGGGCGAGTTGCCGATAGCCGGCGTTGAGGGGAAGGGGCTGGACCTTGCTCACTCCAATTGGTATTTGCGTAGCCGGTATCGCAACTCGTCGCGGGATATACCCAGCGTGTTGGCCGCCCTGGTCTGGTTGCCGTCGGCGAGGGCCAATGCCCTGCGGATCAGGTCTTCCTCAAGGCGGGCGACCGCTTCCTTGAGATTGAGGCCGTGGCCGTTGGGCGGGACGCTGTCGCCTTTCGCTTCGGCCGTCGCGGGCATCGGGCTTGGCTGGCAGGCGACGATCTCGGCGGGCAGGTGCTGGGGCCGGATTTCGTCGCCATCGCACAGGATGACGGCGCGCTCCACGACGTTGCGCAGTTCGCGGATGTTGCCAGGCCAGGAGTAGGCTTTGAGCAGCCTGAGGGCATCGGCGGAAACGCCGGTGATGTTGCGTCCGGTGGACTGGTTGTAGTCGTCAATGAACGCGGCGATGAAAAGCGGCAGGTCCACGATGCGCTCGCGCAAGGGGGGCAGGTTGACCGTAACGACGCCCAGGCGGTAGTACAGGTCCTCGCGGAACGTCCCCTCGCGGATGGCCTTGACCAGGTCCTGGTTGGACGCGGCGATGATGCGGATGTCCACCTTGATGTCGCGGGTGCCGCCGACCCGCCTCAGGGTGCGGGTTTCCAGCACCCTGAGCAGTTTCGTCTGCATTTCGGGCTTCATGCCGCTGATTTCGTCCAGGAATAGGGTCCCGCCATCCGCGGCCTCAATCAGCCCTTTTTTCTGTTTGTGCGCGCCGGTGAAGGCCCCTGGCTCGTATCCGAACAGTTCGCTTTCCAGCAGGGCGTCGGGGATGGCCGCGCAGTTGAGGGCGACGAAAGCCCGCTCGGCGCGGTTGCTCTGCTGATGGATGGCGTTGGCGACGACTTCCTTGCCGGTGCCGCTCTCGCCCTGCAGGAGAACGCTGGCGTTGGTGGGGGCAACGCGCATGAGCAACTGCGCGATGGCCTTCATCTGCGGGGTTTCGCCCACGATCCATGTGAGCGCATAGCGGTTGCGCGTTTCCCTGCGCAGGCGGCGTATCTCCCTGCGCATGGCCGACGCTTCCAGCGCCTTCGCCGCGACGAGAAGCAGGGTGTCCAGGTTGTAGGGCTTCTTCATGTAGTCGTAGGCGCCCAACTTCATGGCCTGGACGGCGCAGTCTATCTCGCCGTGGCCGGTTACGATGATGACCGGGATGTCGGGCTCCTCCTCGCGGATGACTTTGAGCACATCCAGCCCGTGCATGTCGGGGAGTTGCTGGTCAAGGAGAACCAGGTCCACCTCATGGCTGCGGATGAGGTCCAGTCCTTCCTGACCTGTGAGCGCGCCAAGGCTTTCGTACCCGGCCTCTCGCAGGTCTTCCTGGACAAAATGGTTCAACGTCTGTTCGTCATCAATGATCAGCACCGTCGCGGCCATTCTGCTCCCTCACTTGTTGGTCTATGCGGCTACTGGCAGGTCAACGGTAAACACGGTTCCGACGCCTTCCTTGCTGCGCACCGAGATGTTGCCGTGATGGTCGGTGATGATGCGCCGGGTGATGGCCAGGCCCAGGCCTGTGCCTTTTGCCTTCGTGGTTACGAACGGTTCAAAGATCTTGGGCAATTTGTCCGACGGGATGCCGATGCCCGTGTCGGCGACTTCAATCCGAATCCACTCCTCGGGGCCGATCATCGCCGGCTGCGGGGCTTTCTCGGCCGCTTCCAGGGCGGCGGCTGGTTCTGGAATCAGGCGCACCTTGCGCACGCTGATGCGCAGGTCGCCGCCGTTGGGCATGGCGTCCAGGGCGTTGCTGATGAGGTTGGAGAGCGCCTGGTCCAGCCGCAGGGGGTCCACCAGGCACGAGCCGATGCCGGGCGCGTAATTCTTGGTGATGCGGATGCGCTTCTCGGCGGCTTTCGCGTGCCAGCGCGTGAGGACGTTCTCCACGATGTCCGACACCTGGGCGGGAACCAGGTCCAGCGTGGGTGGGCGCGAGATCATCAGGACGTTCTCAATCAGGCGATTCACCCGTTCGGTCTCTTCCAGGATGAGTTGGACGGCGCGCTGTTGCGAAGGGTCGGTGATCTTGCGGGCCAGATGCTGGATGCCCGCGCTGATGGAGCCGAGCGGGTTGCGCAGTTCGTGCGCGAGGACGGCGGCCATTTCGCCCAGGTCGGCCAGGCGATCCAACTTGCGCTTCTCCTCTTCTATCTTCTTGATTTCGCTCAGGTCGCTGAAGACGAGCAGAAGCCCCGTTACAACGCCCTGATTGTCGCGGAGCGGCGAAGTGTTCAGCCCGATAGGGATTTCGTGCCCGTCTCGGTGGGTGATGACGGTCTCGTAGTTGGAGCAGGGGACGCCTTTGTGGAGCGTCTCCGAGAGGATCTTCTCCAACCCGTTGGACGAGACCAGCACCTGGTGCACGGGCTTGCCCAGGAGGTACTCGCGCGGGTAGCCGATGATGCGCGCGGCGGCGATGTTCGTGGAGGTGATTCTGCCCGACAGGTCCACCGTGATGAGGCCGTTGGTCATGCTCTGCAGGACGTTCTCGTTGAACTGCTTGATGACGAACAGGTCGCCGATGGCGGTGCGCAGTTCTGTGAACAGCATGGCGTTCTCTATGGCCACGCTGATCTGGTTGGCCACGGCCGTCAGCAAATCCACGTCCTCCTGGGTGAACCAGCGCTGCTTTTGGCTGGCGACGTTCATCACGCCGAGGAGCCTGTCCTTGGCGCGCAACTGGCTGCTGACGAAGGAGCCCAGGTGCGGCTGGGAGGTCTGCGGCCACCAGGCGCCGGCCAGTTGGGCCACGTTGCCGTTGGAGGCGGCGATGATGGTGCCGCCGTTCTGTTCGGCGAAGGCTTGGGATTGGACGGCCAGGACCGGCGGCTCGCCGCGGTACACCCGCAGCACCAGGTTGCCGGTCTGTTCGTCAAACAGGTAGATGGCGCCCATGTCGGCGCCTACCACGTCCAGTACCTTGTCCAGCGCCGCGTCCAGGATTTCGTCCAGTTCCAGCGACCGGCCCACGGTGGCCGAGATGGTGTTCAGGGCCGAGAGATTGCGGTTGCGTCGTAGGAGTTCGCGCTCCATCTGCTTGCGTTCGGTGATGTCGCGGGCCAGAATCTGGATCACCTTGCGGCGGTCAAACTCAATGACGCTGGCGCTGACATCCACCTCTATGCGGGTCCCGTCCTGGCGGACGAACACCATGTCGTCAAAGGTGCCGGACCCGTTGAGCAGGACCTCTTGCAGCCTGCCGACGCTCCGCTCACGTGAATCGGCGGGGAAGAGGTCGCTGAGGCGCATGTGCAGGAGGGCCTCGCGCCGATAGCCGGTGAACTGTTCGGCCTTGCGGTTGACCTCCAGGATGCCGGTGTCGGCGGGGTGTATGGAGAAGATGGCGTCGTTGGCGTTTTCAATCAACACGCGCTGGCGTTGCTCGGATTCGCGCAACTTGTGCGTGCGTTCGGCCATCTTGCGGCTCATGGAGCGCGCCCAGGAGTAGGTGACCGCGATCAGGATGGCGAAGGCCAGGATGCCGCCGCCTGCCCACAGGGCCCAGTTGTCGGGCAACGTGTGGGCGTCGGTGGACACCGCGCCGAACCATCTCCGAACGATCTTGTCCTTGACGTTGGTGCTCTCCAGGGCGGCAAGCCCCGAATTGAGCAGGGCCAGGAGTTCGGTGTTGTTCTTGCGCACGGCGATGGTGTATCCGCGGCGGCGGAGCGGTTCGCCCACCGCCTTGACAAGCCCACCCAGGTTGTTGCGCTGGATGAGGCTGCGGCTGGAGAGTTCGTCGCCGACGAAGGCTTCCACCTCGCCAGAGAGGAGGCGGTTGAGGCCTTCCTGGATGCTGGGGACAGGAACGGCGTGGATGGCGGCGTTGGACTGGACCAGGTACGCGCCTGGGCTGTTGCTCACGACGGCGACGGAGCGGCCCGCCAGGTCGGACAGGTTGAGGATGTCCAGCCGGTCCGCCGTAACGAAGATGGCCTGGGCGTTGCTCAGGTAGGGCTGCGTGAAGGCGTAGAAGGGCGCGAGTTCCGGTCCCGGCTCTTGCCCCATGATACCGTCTATCTCGCCGATGGAGAGGGCGGCGCGGGCGTCCTGCACCGTCATGGGGACGAGGCGGATGTCGGCGTTCAGCGCCAGCGCGAGGCCGGCGATGAGGTCCTGGTCAAACCCGCCGTAGATGCCTGCTTCGGACGGGAAGAAGAACGGCGCGTTGTTGGGCTGGGAGGCGATGACAATTTGCCCGTGCTTCTGGAGCCAGGCGCGCTGGGATTCCTGCGCGGTGGGCTGATTCTGCGCGCGCGTCGGTCCCCACCAGTACTGGTAGAGAAGCCCGCCGATCAGCAGCGTCAGCGTGAGTGTCAGGGCGAACCGCCAGAATCTGCGCATGTCTAGCAACCCCTCCTGGACGCGCTCATGAACATCGGAGCCGGGCAGGGAGGATGCCGAGTTCCTGCCGGTACTTGGCCACCGTGCGCCGTGCGATGGGGTAGCCCCGCTGGGCCAGGCGCTTCGCCAGTTCCTGGTCACTGAGCGGGCGCTCCTCGTGCTGAATGATTTCCAAGAGCACGTCCTTGACCGCCAGCGATTCGTCAAAGAAGTCCGCGAGCGGAATGACGCGCCCGTTGGGGAGCAGGGCGTACTTGTTGGCCACGGCCCGGCTCACGGTGGATTCATGGACTCCGATCTGTTCTGCCAGTTCTGCCCGCGTGATGGGTTTGATGGATCGCTCGCCGTTCTCCAGAAATTCGGCTTGATAATTGACCAGCCAATCCCCTATCATTTGCAGCGTTTGCCAACGCTGGTTGACGCAGCGGATGAACAGTTTGCCTCTGGACATGTACTCTTTCAGTTGTTCTTTCGCCTGTTCGCAAGACGGGTCGTTCTTGGTTTCCAGTTCTTCGGCCAGGCGTTTGTATTCGGGGGCGATGCGGAGTGTGAAGGATCGCCCGGGGAGCACCTCCACCTCAAAGCCCGTGTCGGGGGCGGGCCGCCGCCGGATGGCGATGTCGGGGCGGATGTAGACGGTGTCGGACGCGGGCCTGGCCTCGCCCAGTGCCCAGTGGGCGTGGGCCGGCTTGGCGTTCAGGTTGGCCTTGATGAAGGCGTACTCGTCCCGGATGGCCTGCTCGGAAACGTTGAGCGCCCGCGCGAGGGCGTGAACTTGTTGTTTGAGGAAGAGTTCCCATTGCGAGATGATGGCTTCGGCCAGTGGGCGGGGCTTCCCCTCCTCGCGCATACGGCGCAGTTGGATAAGGAGCGCCTCCTGGGGGCCGGCAGCGCCGATGCCAGGGGGGTCCAGCCGCTGGAGTTCGGCGATGACTTTCTGCACGCGATCGGGGGTTACGCCGAGGTGCGCCGCGACCTCGCCGACCGATATGGTCAGGTACCCGTGGCTGTCCAGGCTGTCAATGAGGAATTGCGCGATGGGATGATCCTCGGCGGCCAGGGCCGGGCGTATCTGCCATGTCAGGTATTCGGCGAGCGTGGAGCTGCTCGGCACGCGCGATATGGGATCGTCGTCTTCTTCGTCCCAGGCGGCCGTTCGGTAGTCCTGGTAGTTCCACCCCTCTGGCTCCCAGGTGTCGGCCCGCGGGGGCTTCCTGCCCGCGCAATAGGGGCAGTGCTGGCCGCGGATGGGGTTGCCGCAGAGGGGGCACCGCTCGTGCTCAATGACTTCCAGCACGGGGTTCTGCTCCACTTCTTGAGCCACGGCTTGCTCTAATTCAGCCGAAGACATCGCCAGCACCTCGTTGGCGATGATGAGTTGGGGCGTGATCTTCAGTTGGTTCTCAAGCCTTTGCTCAAGGTAAAGCGACATGGTGCACCCTCCTGAAAGGTCAGGCCAGGATGGTTTCTATCCCCAGGCGCGCGATGGTCGAGATCATGTCGGGGGGCAACTCGCGGCCGGTTACGACCTTGTGCACGACGGTGAGGGGGGCGAAGGACACGAGCGCCACCCTGCCGAATAGGCTGTGCTGGGCGAGGAGGATGACCTCGCGGGCGGCCTGGATCATGGCCTGCTTCACGGTGATCTCCTCCAGTTGGGATGTGGTGAGGCCGCGCTCCTGGTCAATGCCGGGGGCGGTCAAGAACAGTTTGTCCACCTGCATTCCCCTCAAAGTTTGTTCTGCTACGTAGCCCACGAGCCCGCTTCGCAGTCCCCGCACCAGGCCGCCGGTGAGGATGGCGCTGACGCCGAAGGACTCGCTGAGTTCCAGCGCGACTTCCAGGTTGTTGGTGAGCACCGTCAGGTTTCGGCGGCTGGCCTTGATTCGGCGTGCGAGTTGCAGCGTGCCCGGGCCGGAATCAATGATGATGGTTTCCCCTTCGTTGACCAGCCTGCTGGCGGCGATGGCCATTCGGGACAGTTCCTCCCCCTGGATTCTGGCCAGGTCGGCGCCGATTTCCGGTTTGCGTTCTTCCTCTGGGACGGACTCCTCGGGTGCGGTGATCTGGGACAGGGCTCCTCCGTGCGTGCGCTTGATGACGCCTTGCTGCGCCATCTCGGCCAGGTCGCGGCGGATGGTGCTTTCGGAGGTGTTGAACCGAGCTGCGAGTTCCGCGACGGTAACGAACGGTTCTTCCTCCAGCACCTTGCGGATGGCGGCTTGCCTGTCTTCTTTTGTCATGGCGATCCTCCTTGTGAATGATGCAATCGCCGCGACTGGGTACTGCCTCGCTCGTGTTGCCGAGCGGGCTGATGGTACGATGGGCAAGTCGCCATCGCGGTGGGAAGCCAGCAGTCCCGTGCCCGGCAGCGTCCCGTGGTTCTGGGTGCGCTCTGCGCGTCGCGCACATTGAGCGGCACCGTTCATGCTCAATGTCGCGCAGATATTTGCGCGATTCCCCGAACCGCGGGATCTTTCACTCTTATTATAGCACGATTTTGTCCAAAAGTCAAGGGGTTTTGGCAGGAATTTTCGGTGAATTTGGGCACAATGCGCATATTCAGTCGTCAGTATGCGCGATAACACGCAACATGGCGGCGGTAATGCGCAATATCACGCAATGCATGGCGGGCAGAAGAGGGCACGAGATGCGCGAATTGGTGCGTGGCGGGGCTACGTTCCATGGGGTTAGTGCGTGGAATCAGGCACGTGCCGGTTGCGCTTGCACTGGCGGCGCGCAATCAGAAGGCGGGGCCAGTGGTTAGCCCCGCTGCGCGTCCGAGGGGTTCTCTGTTTCGTCGTTGCTGCGGGTAACGCCTTGCTGGATGGCGACGATGCCATTGTTTACCGTGCGCAGGAGTTGCTCCAGTTCGCGTTGCAGGTTGCCGAGGACTTCCACGACGTAGTCGTCGGCACCTTTGCGGATGTTGTCGGCGTCTCGCTTGGCGCGCTCCAGAATCGTCTGGGCGCGGACCGTGGCTGCCTTGGTAATCTCGCTCTCTTCGGTGAGGCGGGCCGCCTCTTCGCCGGCCAGCGCCACGATGCGGTCTCGTTCCTCGCGCGCCTGTGCGAGCACGCGATCCTTCTCCTGGAGGAGCCGCTTGGCTTGTTGCACTTCCTGCGGGATACGCGAGCGCATTTCGTCCACGATACGCAGGAGTTCTTCCTCGTTCACGATGACGTCGGAGGTGAGGGGGATGTGCCACCCGTTGTTGATGGCGGCTTCCAGTTGGTCAATCAGATGCAAGATGTCCATGGTGCTCCTCCGTTCTGTGCGGACGTGGCTGGCCCGCTGCCTGATTCGTGGTCAGTCGCGCAGGGAGACGAGCGGGATCTTCCCGCTGCCGTCGGCCCCGAGCGTCTTGAGGCGCTCTATTAGCGCGGTGGCCACATGGGGGGGGACCATCTGTTCTATGCACCCGCCGGCTATGGCGACCTCCTTGACGATGCTGGAACTCAAAAAAGCGTGCTCCAGGCTCGTTACCAGGCACACGGTCTCTATCTCGGGGGCCAGTTTCTTGTTCGTGAGGGCCATCTGGTACTCCAACTCAAAGTCATAGGTTACCCGTAGCCCCCGGACGATGACCTGCGCCCCCCTTCGGCGAAGGTATTCTACCGTAAGTCCCCCGTATGTGTCCAATTCAACGTTGGGCATGTCGCAGAGTGCCTGGCGGATCATGCTCAGGCGCTCTTCGGGGCTGAATAGAAGGTTCTTGAGCGGGCGGTCATAGACGGCGACGATGAGACGGTCAAAGATCTTGGCAGCGCGCTTCGCGATGTCCACATGACCATAGTGCACAGGGTCAAAGGTTCCCGGATACACCGCTGTGGTCATACTCTCCTCCTTGAGACGGCGTCTAACTCAGGTCGCCTTTGTGCTGCCAGAATTCGCGCACCTGCTGGGCGAGCAACGCATGCTCCGGGTCGGTCAACTCGGGGTCCCGCTCAAAGATGCGCAAGGCTTGCCGCCGCGCCTCTTCCAGGATGCGCGTGTCGCTCAGCCTGGCGAGGCGGAGGTCGGGCAGGCCGCTCTGGCGTGTGCCGAAGAATTCGCCCGGGCCCCGCAGTTCCAGGTCTTTTTCCGCCAACTTGAAGCCATCGTGGATTTGCTCAATGGCGCGCAGACGTTCCTGGCTTTCGGGCGTGGCCGAGTCCGAGATGAGAATGCAGTACGACTGGTGCTCGCCCCGGCCCACGCGCCCGCGGAACTGGTGCAGTTGCGCCAGGCCAAACCGGTCCGCGCCTTCCACCATGATAACCGTGGCGTTGGGAATGTCAATCCCCACTTCAACAACGGATGTGGACACCAGGATGTGGAGTTCCCCGGCACGGAAGCGGCGCATGACCTCGTCCTTCTCGTCGCCTCGCATCCGGCCGTGGAGAAGCCCGAGACGCAGGTCGGGGAAGACCTCGGTCTGGAGCCTGTGGTGCTCATCAACGGCGGCTTTGACGTCCAGGGCCTCCGATTCCTCAATCAGCGGGCAGATGATGAACGCCTGCCGTCCCTGCTCAATCTGCTTGCGCAGGAATGTGTAGGCCCGCTCGCGTTCGCGCTGTGCGAGCCAGTAGGTCTTGACCTGCTGACGGCCTGGCGGCATCTCGTCAATCACCGAGATGTCCAGGTCGCCGTACAGCGTGAGGGCCAGGCTGCGCGGGATGGGCGTGGCGCTCATGACTAGCATGTGCGGATTGAAGCCTTTCTCGCGCAGGGTGGCCCGCTGCATCACTCCGAAGCGATGCTGCTCGTCAATGACGACGAAGGCCAGGTTCTGGAAGGCGACGGAACCCTGGATGAGCGCGTGGGTGCCGATGATCAGGTTGGCCTTGCCGTCCTGGATTTCCTGCCGAATGCGCTCCTTGTCGCCGTTGCTCAGGCTGCCGATGAGGAGCCGAACCGTGAGGGTGTCCTTGCCGATGCCCGAGGCTTCCAGGATTTGCGAGATGGTCCGGTAGTGTTGCTCCGCGAGGATTTCGGTAGGGGCCATCAGCGCCGCCTGCGCCCGGTTGTCCAGGGCCGCGACCAGCATCCCCGTCAGGGCGACGACGGTCTTGCCCGAACCCACATCGCCCTGGAGGAGGCGGCTCATGGGTTGCGGTTGCGCGATATCGTGCAGAATCTCGTCCATAGCGCGTCGCTGCGCATTCGTGAGGTCAAACGGGAGTGAGTGGATGAAAGTCTCCACGGTCTGCGCGTTGACGCGCAGGGGGCGGCCGGGCTGCTGTCGCCAGTTTCGGCGCTGCCGAAGCACGCCCAACTGGATGGTGAGGAACTCGTCAAAGCACAGGCGCTTGCGGGCCTTCTCCAGTTTGGCCTTGTCGTCGGGGAAGTGAATCTGCGCGATGGCGGTGGGCAAGTCCATAAGCCCTGCGTCGCGCCGCACCGATTCGGGCAGCGGGTCGGGGAGGCGCGGCGCCCAGTAGTCCACGGTGCGCTTCTGCACGCGCCGAAGCCAGCGCGGGCTGATGCCTTCGGTGAGCGGGTAGATGGGGACCAGGCGCGCCGTGTGGATCGCCTCGTCGGTGGACAGTTCCCATTCGGGCGATTGCATCACCAGGTGGCCCAGATAGACGTCGGTCTTCCCGCTCAGGATGATGCGGCGCCCCTGCTGGAATTGCTTTTCCAGATAGGGCTGGTTGAACCAGGTTGCCTGGATTGTCCCAGACCCGTCGGCAAGGGTAACGGTAAGGATGTGCATGCCGCGTTGGGACTTGCGGCTCTGGACGTCCCAAATCTGGCCCAGGACGGTAACTTGCTCGCCGGGGCGAAGGGTGCCGATGGGGCGTATGGCGCTGTAGTCCTCGTATCGGCGGGGGTAGAGCATAAGCAGGTCGCGGATGGTGCGCACGCCCAGTCTTTCCAGTTTCTCGGCGTATCCCGCGTTGACGCCGACGAGTTTCGTTACCGGCGCGTCCAGGCCGAGCCCGGGTCGGGGTCTGTCCTGGGGTGGGGCAGGGGGCGTGGGCCGGGCCGGGCGGGCAGGGGAGCGCTGTGGCACGGCGATAGGCTCCGGCGCACCTTCCTCCAGTCGCGCAACGGTCTTGCGGAGGGCGCGAATGATCTCTTCGCGGCCCTCGGGCGTGGCGCGGGTTGGGTAGGCGGTGAGTAAATCCCCGACTTGGTGGATGAGGGCCTGCCTGTCTGCGCCCGGATAGGCGGCGGCCGCTTCCTTGGGCCAGTGCTCGGCCAGTTTGTCCAGCCCTCCGATAACGGCCTGATTCCTGTACCCCGTCTGCTCCTCCAAATCAAGAATCTTCAGCAGTTTCTCCACGACAGAATGCATCCGTTTCTCCGGTTCACCGTCTGGATATGAGAGGTTGTGGGACGCTAGCGCCTCGTTACGCAGGCGAAGCCCACCGCACCCGGTCCGGCGTGCGTGCCGATGACGGAACCCGCTTCTATAATAGCAGGTTTTGCGCCGGAATTCAAGCGGGCCAAGCGTTCGGCGACCCAGTCGGCCGCGTTGGCGGCTGCGGCGTGTAGGACTACGAGGTGGTCAAAGGGGGCGTGCGTTTGCGCGAATTCCAGAAGCCGATTGAGAGAGTTCATGCGGTGGCGGGTGCGGGCGAGTTGGTCCAGCCTGTTGTCAAACACCTGGATGACGGGGCGGATGCTGAGCACTCGGCCCAGGGTCGCGCTGACGCGGCTGAGCCGTCCGCCCTTGCGCAGGTATTCCAGGGTGTCCAGCACGGCGATGACGCGCGTCCGTGGCTTGAGGTTGTCCAGGAGGTGGAGCAACTGCTCCACGGTGGCGCCGCGGCGGGCGACCTTTGCTGCCTCAATGACCATGAGTCCCAAGCCCATGGAGAGGAGACCGCTATCGTAGACCGTAACCGCATGTTCGGGCATGGAGTGGGCCGCTAATTGGGCGGCATCGTAGAGTCCGCTGAAGGTGGAGCCGAGGTGGATGCCCAGGACCGGCTCGCCGCTTCGCCCGGCTTCGGCGTAGGCCTCCATGAACTCGCCGACGGATGGCTGCGAGGTCGTGGGCAGGGTCGGAGAGGCGACCAGGCGGGCGAAGAATTCGCTGGGGGATAAGTCCACGCCTTCGCGGAACGATTCCAGGCCAAAGTTGACGATGGCCGGAACCACGCGAATCCCGTACTCCTCGGCCATCGGCCTGGGGATGTCCGAGGTGCTGTCCGTTACAATCCGAACCACTTTGCGCTCCTGTCCAGGGCCTACACGTCCTCAAAGACCACGACGCCCATAGCTCCGGGGCCTACGTGGCTGGCGAGAACGGGGCCATAGGGCACGACCGGCGTCGCGACGGTCGGGAAGTACTCTCGGAGCAGTTCGCGGAGTTGGGCGGTCTCTTCGTTTTCCTGTTCCTGCAGGATCCAGAGTTCCTTGATCCTGCTGAACTCGGCCACGAATTCGGCCAGTTTCTCAATAGCCTTGGCGCGGGTTCGGACTTTCTCCAACGGCTGGATTTCGCCGTCTTCCACGATGAGGAGCGGCTTGATGTTGAGCATGCTGCCCAGGAGGGCTTCGGCCTTGCCGATGCGGCCGCCGCGCTCCAGGTAGTCCAGCGTGTCCACGAAGAAGACCAGGTAGATGCGGGGGATGAGGCCGCGCACGTAGGGGATCAACTCGTCCAGGTTCATGCCGGCGGCTGCGGCCTTGGCGGTCTCCCGCGCCAGGACTGCCAGCCCCGCCGAGGTCGTCTGCGAGTCTATCACGTGGATTCGGATGCGGCCTAGGAGCGTTTCGGCGGCTGCCTGGGCGAAGGCCACCGTCTGACTCAGTTTGCCGGATAGGTGGATGGACAGAATCTGGTCGGTCTTGCGGGCGGCGGCCAGGTAGACCCGACGGAAATCGTCCGGCGTTGGGGGCGAGGTAATCGGCCCTAGCGCGGAACGCCGCATTCGGCTGAACATCTGCTCGCTGGTAATGTCCACGCCTTCCCGAAAGACTTGGTCTCCGAACCGAACGTACAGGGGCACCACTTGGATGCCGTATTGTTCACACTCGGCAGGCGAGAGTCCCGCGGTGCTGTCGGTAACAATGATCGGGCGTGCCATTCCTCCTCCTCGCAGCATGCTGTTTTCGGCCAGCATGTCCAGCGTTTACTCCACCGAAAGGATGTAGGGATAGTGCGGCTGCCCGCCGTTCACGGCTTCCACTTCCAGGTGGCTGAACTGCGCCCGAATCCTATCGGCCAAGGTCTGGGCGTCTGCCTCTCCCACGTCCTCGCCGTAGTATATCGTAATAATCTCGTTTTCGTCCAACGGCAACATGCCCAACGCATCCAGGATGACCTGGTGGTAATTGTCGCCGCTGATCTTCAGGTCGCCGTTGATCAGCCCGATGACGTCGCCTTCCTTGATGGTGACTCCGTTCACCCGCGCGGCACGAACGGCGTGCGTAACTTCCACCGTCTGCACGCGGGCAAATGCCTGTTCCATGATCTGGGCGTTGGTGGTGGCGTCGGCCTGGTAGTTGAAGGCGAGAAGTGAGGCGATGCCCTGCGGGATCGTCTTGGTGGGAATCACGAAGACGTTCTTGCGGGATAGCGTCTTGGCTTGCTGCGCCGAGAGGATGACGTTGCGGTTGTTGGGCAGCACGATCACGTTGTCGGCCTTCACGCTTTCAATGGCGTTGAGCAGTTCCTCGGTGCTGGGGTTCATGGTCTGGCCGCCGGAAACGACGGCGCTGGCCCCCAGGCTTTCAAACACGCGGCGCAGGCCCGCTCCAGGCGCTACTGCCACGGTCGCGATGTTGCAAATCTCCTCCGCCGAGACCGGCGGTTTGGTCTGGGCCTGGACGAATTCCTGATACTGCTGCTGCATGTCTTCCACGATCACATGGCTAATGGAGCCCAGGCTGGCGCCGTAGTTGATGGGCGTGCCGGGCGTGGGGGTGTGGACGTGGACTTTGATGGTGGTGCTGTCGCCGACGACCATGACCGAGTCGCCCATCTCGGAGATTTTCTGGCGCACGGCCTCCACGTCCAGGTTCTGGCCGTGGATGATGAATTGGGTGTCGTAGCCGTATTCGGCCTCGGCGCGCGGCACGCTGAGTTCGGCATGGGTTACGGAAGTGGGCAGCATTTCCACGGATTCACCTCGCGCAAATCGGAGTACGCCTTCCAGGATGATGGCAAGTCCCTGCCCGCCGGCGTCCACGACACCCGCCTCCTTGAGCACAGCCAGGAGCGAGGGGGTGCGGCTGACGGAGTGTCGGGCCTCTTCCACGGCGGTTTCCAGGAGCGCCACGATGTCGTCGGTATCCTCAACGGTGCGGGCGCAGGCATCGGCCACTTCGCGCGCGACGGTGAGAATGGTGCCCTCCACCGGCTTGAGCACGCCTTTGTAGGCGGTAACGGCACCCTCGCGCATGGCGGCCGCCAGGTCGCCTGCCGTGAACGAGTCCTTCTTGTGCAGGTAGCGCGCCATGCCCCGAAGCAACTGGGACAGGATGACGCCCGAGTTGCCGCGCGCGCCCATGAGCGCGCCATGGGCGACTTTCTGGATGACTTCGCTGGCCGAGTCGCTGGGATTGTCTCCTACTTCTTTGATGGCCGACTGCAAGGTCAGCATCATGTTCGTGCCCGTGTCGCCATCGGGCACCGGGAAGACGTTCAGGGCATTCACCGCCTGGACGTGTTGTTCAAACCATGCGGCGCTCACGCGCAGCGCTTTGAACAGGCATTCCCCGTCGCCGATGCGCACGGCTTCTCTGCGTCTGTAAGATGGATTGGGTCTCTTTGCGGCTTCTGACGCCAAGATGCGGTTCCTCTCTTTCCGTGCAGGGTAGTGGCGCGAGCGGCGCGTCAATCGGCGCTGCTGACGCGCAATCCTTGTACGTGGACGTTGACTTCCTTGACCGGCACGCCGAGGGCTTTCTCCACGCTGAACTTCACGGCGCTCATGATGTTGTGGGCGACAACGGAGATTCGCGTCCCGTACTCAATGACCACGTACAGGTCAATGTGAATTTCGTTGCCCTCCAGCCGAACCTGGACGCCGCGCCGGCTGCGGTCGCCCGTCAGCACCTCCACGATGCCGTCTCGCACGTTGGCCGAGGCCATGCCGACGACGCCGTAGGACTTGAGCACGGCGTGGCTGGCGATGCTGGCGATGGCCGCCGGCGACACTTCAATTCTGCCCAGTCTGGTTTGTTCTGTCATGTGGTCATTCTCCCCCGCGCCCTGTGCATTGGGTCGGCTGTAAAATGCGGGCGCGGTTTTTGCCAAGATTGTCGGTTTATGGTATTATATTTTGGTGCGCAATTTGCGCGGTACTTATCCTTGATCTCGCATTCTGAAAGGGGTTGCGTTCCATGGCAAAGTGTGAAATCTGCATGCGCGGGCCGCAGTTCGGGCACAATGTGAGCCATTCCAATCGGCGCACCAACCGCCGTTTTGATGTGAACGTGCAGATGGCCACCATCGTTGTGGATGGCCGCAAGAGACGGGTTCGCATCTGCTCTCGGTGCCTGAAGACGCTTCAGAAAGCCTAAATCCGCCTGTCGGCTCCACGCCAGGCCAGCCGTCGGCTGGCCTTTTCTATTCCTCTAACCCTGTTTTAGGGCAATCGCTTCGCGAATGCGGCGAATGGCCTCGCTAACTGGCACATCGGCGGCGAATATGGCCGCGCCGGCGACGATGATGTCCGCGCCAGCCCTGGCCGCCTTGGGCGCGGTGTGTGGGTTCAGCCCGCCATCCACTTCCAGGACAGGCCGGTGCTCGCGCTCGTCCAGCCAGCGGCGAAGGCGCGCGATCTTCGCCGTCATGCTCTCAATGTACTTCTGCCCGCCGAAGCCGGGATTGACCGTCATGATGAGCACCAAGTCCACGTAGTCCAGAATCTCCTCCAGCGCCGACAGGGGCGTGGACGGGTTGAGCGAGACGCCGGGCGCCGCGCCCAGTTCGCGAATGCGCTGCACCGTCCGGTGCAGGTGGGGGCACGCCTCGTAATGCACGGTCAGGATGTCGGCCCCAGCCTCTCGGAACGCCTCCACGTATCGCTCGGGCTTTTCTATCATCAGGTGCACGTCCAGCGGCAGGGAAGTGCTACGGCGCGCCGCGCTCACCAGCACAGGCCCCGCCGTGATGTTCGGCACAAACAGGCCGTCCATCACGTCCACGTGGATATAGTCGGCGCCGCCCCGTTCCGCTTCTGCGATCTGCTCGCCGAGCCGCGCAAAGTCGGCCGATAGGATAGATGCGGAGATTCGGATCATAATGTTATCTTACCCTTTCTTGGGCGAAAACGCAAGAATTCGCCCTCGCCACACACGTTTACAGGGGCGGCCCCTGGGCGAGGCCCCATCCGACGCTCAAGCGTCGGGCTGAAGGAACAAAGCCCCTTCGGGGCTGCGCGGGCGTGTGTAGCGCGCCAGATGCACGTGCCGAACCCTGCGGTGGGTGCGAAGCCTTCGGGGCTACGAGGGTGTCTGCAGCGTGCGCGCCCGCAACTGGCCGCATGCCGCCTGAATGTCGGCGCCGCGTCCCAGGCGCACCGTGCATGCCACGCCGCGCTCGGCGAGCGTGGCCTGGAATTGCCGAACCCTGGCGCGGGGGCTTGGTCGCCAGGGGGAGTCGGGTACGGGGTTCAACGGGATTAGGTTCACGTGCGCCGGCAGGCCGCGAAGGAGCGCGGCAAGGGCCTGGGCCTGTTCGGGCTGGTCGTTGACGCCGGCGATGAGGGCGTATTCAAACGTAACGCGGCGGCCGGTTAGGTTGACATAATTGCGAACAGCCTCCATGAGCGGGCCGATGGGATAGGCTCGGTTGATGGGCACCAGGCGGTCTCTCAGGGCGTCGTCGGGCGCGTGGAGCGAGACTGCCAGCCGCACCTGGGACCGCTCCTGGGCGAACCGGCGGATGCCGGGGATCAGCCCGACAGTGGAGATGACAATGTGCCGCGCGCCCAGGCCCAGGCCGGCCGGGTGCATGAGGGTGGAGGCAGCCTTCCAGACGGCGTCGTAGTTGGCGAACGGCTCGCCCATGCCCATGAAGACGACGTTGGTAACGCGCGCGGACTGGGGGGCGAGAAGGCGCGCAAAAGCCAGCACCTGGCCCACGATTTCGCCCGCGGAGAGGTTGCGGCGAAGCCCGCCCTGGCCCGTGGCGCAGAACGCGCAGCCCATGGCGCACCCGGCCTGGGTGGAGACGCACACGCTCTCGCGGTTTTCGTAGCGCATCCACACGGCCTCAATGATTTCGCCATCTCGGAGGCGGAGGGCCAGTTTGCGCGTCTGGCCGTCTGACGAGAGGTGCTCGGCGACCGGCTCAAACGGCGTGAGGGTGAAGTGGGATTCCAGGCGCTGGCGGAGGGCGACCGGCAGGTTGGTCATCTGGGCGAACTGGGTTGCGCCTTGCCTGTAGATCCACTCCCAAACCTGCCGGGCGCGGTACGCGGGCTGTTGCCACTCCTCCAGGCGGGCCTCTAGTTCGGGAAGCGACAGGTCAAGAATCAGGTCCACGTCTCTGAATCAGTCGCTTCTACGAAGCCCGCCGAGGAGGAAGACGTAGTACAGCAGGGTAGAGATGCTCTGCGCGGCGGCGGCCACGTAGGTCAGCGCGGCGGCCGACAGCACCGACTTGGCGCCGTTGTACTCTTGGCGGGTTACCAGCCCCGTCTGGGTGAGCATCTGCATGGCGCGCGAACTGGCGTTGAGTTCCACCGGGAGCGTAACGAGCGAGAATACCGCCGCGCCCGCGAAGGCGATGACGCCGAGCACCGCCAGGTCGTAGGCCTGCAGGAGGAAGCCGATGATGAACAGGATGGGGCCCAGCCACGTCCCGATGCTCACGACAGGCACGATAGCCGAGCGCAGGCGCAACGGGCCGTAGCCCTCAGCGTGCTGGACCGCGTGGCCGACCTCGTGGGCGACGATGCCGAGGGCAGCCACCGAGGCGGAGTTGGCGACGCCGCGCGATAGGCGCAGTTTCCGGCTGGATGGGTCGTAGTGGTCCGAGAGTTCGCCCGGCGTGCCCTCAATCTCCACATCGTACAGGCCCGCGTTGTCCAGCAGGTAGCGGGCGGCATTGAGGCCGGTGATCCCGCGGCTGTTCGCCACGCGCAGGTACTTGGAGTAGGACGTGCGTATCTTCATCTGGGCGTATAGGCCCAGCAGCAGCGCGGGCAGCGCGAATATCAGGTACATCGGGTCAAAGTAGAGACCTGGAAAGAACATCTTGTGCCTACCTCCACAGGAACACAGTCTATGCCGGTGAAACGCAGGAACGCCGGCGGAAAGTCCTGCCGCCGAGTCCCGCAAGACGCCCCGGCGCTATGGGCCAATCCTGTACTTGGTAAAAGTATAGCGCAAATGCGCGGACGTGCAAACTATCGCCGTAGAGCGACATCCCCCGTCTCTTGTTGGCGCTCCAGTTGCAACCGCGAATCGCGCGAATCCACGCGAATGCACACAGCCCCCGGGGGTCTTTAAGGCCCGTGGGGACAAGGCCGTGCTAGCGATTCAGGTCGCGTATGGCGTCTGTGAGGATGCGCAAGGCCCGGTCTATGTCCTCGCGCTCTATCCCGTAGTGCGTAACCATGCGGAACTGGCCGCCCTCAATGGCCTGGAATTTCAGGCCGTCCTGCGCGCATCGGGCCACCAGTTGCTGCGGCGTGAACCGCCGGGTGGCCAGGCCAAAGATGAGGATGTTGCTCTGGACGCGGTCCGGGCGGATGTCAAAGACGCCCATCTCGGCGAGGCCCTCGGCCAACCGCCTCGCGTTGGCGTGGTCGTCGGCGAGGCGGTCCACCATCTGCTCCAGCGCCACGATGCCCGCCGCGGCGATGATGCCCGCCTGGCGCATCCCGCCGCCAAGCACCTTGCGCAGGCGCGTGGCTTCGCGTACAAACTCGCGGGTACCGCAGACCAGCGACCCGACCGGCGCGGATAGCCCCTTGGACAGGCAGAAACTGACCGTGTCAAAGGGTTCGGCGAGGGTGCGGGCGTCCACGCCCAGGGCCACGGCGGCGTTGAAGATGCGAGCGCCGTCCAGGTGCGCGTTGAGGTTGTGCTTGCGCGCAACCGCGACGATGGGGTCCATCTGCGCGCGAGTGAGCACCGCTCCCCCGCATCGGTTGTGCGTGTTTTCAAGCACGACTAGGCGGCTGCGCGGAAAGTGCACGTTGTCGGCGCGCACGGCGGCTTCCACCTCGGCGGGGTCCACCGTGCCGTCGTCGCCATTCCGCACGGTGCGCACGTGCACTCCACCGAGCACCGACGGGCCACCCGCCTCAAAGAGGAACGTGTGGGCCTTGTCGCCCATGATCACTTCGTCGCCGCGGCCGCACTGGGCCAGGATGCAGATGAGGTTGCCCATGGTGCCGCTGGCGACGAACAGGGCCGCCTCCTTGCCCATGCGTTCGGCGGCCATCTCCTGGAGGCGGTTGACGGTGGGGTCCTCGCCCATGACGTCGTCGCCCACCTCGGCGCGGTACATGGCCTCGCGCATGGCGGGGGTGGGGTGGGTTACGGTGTCGCTACGAAGGTCAATGATGCGCTGCATATCAGTACCTCCTCACGATGCTGCGGTAGGCCTGGGGTTGGCGGCATTGCATGATTTGCAATTCCTCGCGGGTGCGCCGCACGTCGTCCAGGTTGATGCGGGCGACGCAGTATCCCTCGGTTTCCTCGTCCATGATGGCGAGCACTTGCCCGCGGGGGCCGAGGATGACGCTCTCGCCGAAGAAGGCGTAGGTGTACTCTTCGCCGATGCGGTTGGCCGCTGCCAGGAACGATGCGTTTTCCATCGCCCGCGCCAGGGCATACGCCTTCCACTCCTCCTGGTTGGGCTTCTCCCAGTTGGCCAGCGCGAGGAGAAGTTCTGCACCGTCCAGCGCCAGCGACCGCGCCACCTCGGGAAACGCCAGGTCCCAGCCCAGCATGAGGCCGATGCGCCCGATGCCCGTGTCAAAGACGGGAAGGCGATAGCCAGGGCGGAAGGCCAGCCGCTCCTCGCCCTTCGGGTGCAGGGCGCGGTAGTCGCCCAGGATCTCGCCGTCGGGCCCGATGAGGATGGCCGCGTTGTAGATGATGCTTTCCACCTTCTCTTTGACCACCATGCCGAAGGCGAGATGCACCTCAAACTCGGAGGCGCGCTGGCTCATGAGGTTGGTGGTGGGGCCGGGGATGCGCTCGGCCAGTTCGGTGAATCGGACGCCGCATTCGTAGCCCGTGGTGCACAGTTCCGGGAATACGATGAGATCCACGTCGTGCTCGCCGCGAATCTTCTCAATGAATTCGGTCATCCGAACCAGGTTCTCGCCAACCTCGCCCAGTCGGGGCGACATCTGGACGCAGGCGACGGTGATCTCGCTCATGGTTGCCCTCCGTAGAAAACATGTTCTATTGCGATTATACTCCTTGCAGGCGGGGCTGTCAACAATCCTTTGGCAGTGGGAGATAAACCCCTCACCCCAACCCTCTCCCCGCGAGGCGGGGCGAGGGTGAGACCCCTCACCCCAGTGCTCTGCCCGCGAGGCGGGGCGAGGGGGCCGCAAGGCGGCTATGGAAAGCCGCCCTACGGGTTCTCTGCCCGCGAGGCGGGGCGAGGGTGAGACCCCTCACCCCAACCCTCTCCCCGCGAACGGGGCCATGGAGCGCCGAATCTTGACACTCGGCCCGCGGCGCGCAATAATGGCAGCACTCTGCATGGAGAGTATGCCCATGATTCCGTCCCGATCGCGCGTTGGGCCGCCTCTCCCCACTGCCCTGGCCGAGGCGCTGGTCGTGGTGGTGGTTTGGGGCTCGTCGTTCGTGCTTGTGAAGGCGGGGCTTCGCTACGCCGGGCCGCTGACGCTGGCGGGCCTCCGGTACACGGCCGCGTTTGTGATTCTACTCCCGTTCGCGCTGCGCCGCAACACGCGCCCGCGTTCGCGCGGCGTGTGGGTGCGGCTGGCGCTCATCGGCCTGTGCGCCTATACCGTCGGAAACGGATGCCTCTTCTGGGGGTTGCAGTACCTGCCTTCTACCACGAGTTCGTTCTTGATGAGCCTGGTGCCGCTGCTGGTGCTGGGGTTCGGCATCCTGTGGCTTCGGGAGTACCCGACCCGCGTGCAGGTGATCGGGCTGGCCGTGTGCCTGGCGGGGTGCGGGGTGTTCTTCGCGCCCGGACTGCGGGCGGGCGAGCCGCTGGGGTTGGCGGTTACGGGGCTGGGCCTGGCGGCGTTCGCCGTGTTCGGGATTCTGGGCCGAGAGGTGGCGCGCGACGGAACCGCGGGCACGTTGGCGCTCACGGCTTTCCCGCTGGGGTTCGGTGGCATCGCGCTGTTGCCGTTGGCGCTGGCCGTGGAAGGCGCGCCGCGAATGGCCGCCCCTGGGGTCTGGATTGTCCTCTGGCTGGCGCTGGTCAACACGGCGGCGGCCTATCTGTTGTACAATCACGCGCTTCAGACGCTGACGGCGCTGGAGATGAATCTGCTGCTGAACCTATCGCCGTTCGCCACGGCGCTGATCGCGCTGCTGACGCTGGGCGAGCGCCTGCAGGCGGTGCAGTACGTGGGTATGGGCGTGGCGATCGTGGGCGTGGCACTGGCGCAGTGGCGGCGCAACGCCCGGCCCGCGCCGCCCGAGGCGGTGTAGCGCCACTTACCGATTCGGCACGAGAGTGGCCCGCGCCCACACGCCTCGGTGGTCCGAGATGTCCTCGCCGCCGAAGGTGTCGGCGTCCAGAACGTGCCAGCGCACGCCATCGCCATCCACCAAGAAGATGTAGTCAATCCGCCGGTTTGAATCTATGCTGGTGACCCCCAGCGCGTCAGGCCGGGCCGCGCGGAAGGCGTCGCGCCAGGGGGCGGGCAGCGCCTGTATCTGGGGCGCGGGCTCGTCGGCGTTGAAGTCGCCCGCCACGACCGCAGGCAGTCCTCGCCGTTCGCGCTCCACGATGTCCACGAGTGCGCGGATTTGCGCGACGTTGACCGCGCCTCGCTTGTTGGTGATATGCGTGCTGAAGACGACAACCGGTCCCGCTTCGGTGTCCACCGTGCCCCAGACGGCCAGCCGATGCTCAAAGAAGCCGGCGGTGGGCGACAGTTCGCGCCACGCGGCGTTGGCCAGCGCGCCGCGCACCAGGATGGCCTCGCCCTCCTCAAAACGGATGAGCGCGCGGTTGCCGTTGGCGCGGGCGTACACGCCGGAGATGCCAAGGCCATTGGCCAATTGGCGGGCTGCGTGGGCCACGACAGGCGTGCGCGAGGCTTCTTGCAGGCACACCACATGGGGCGACAGGTCGCGCAGCGCCAGGGTCGCCGCCTGGAGGCGTTCGGCCTGTCGGGAGTAGCGCGGGTAGTCGTGCCACAGGTTGAGGGTGGCGACGGTGAGGGTGGCGGGCATGGGGGCGGACTCACCTTCGCCGACACGGGCCAGCGGCCCGGGCCGACTGACGTTGAGCAGGAACGTTGCGCCCGCTGCTGCGACGGCGATCGCGAGCAGCGCCCACCTGTGCCAGGCCGTGCCTCGCCGATGCATGTTTTTCCTCCGCGTGGGCTGGGCGGCCTACGGCAAGACCGCGCTTTCTACATGTAACTGGGGTCATCCACGAATAACACGAATCTACGCCAATAGGGAACGCGAGATTGCTTAGCCTTTTCGGCGGCTATGGAAAGCCGCCCTACGTGTTTGGGCATTGTGCCACGAACCGAGCGAACGTAGGGCAGGTTTCCATACCTGCCTTGCCTATCCACGAATAACACGAATCTATGCGAAGGGTGTTACGCCTGCCGCTGGAGCGCCGCGCCGCCCGCTGCTGAGGCGTCGTTTCGTGTTCTTCGCGATCCGAACGGCCCTCACCCTAGCCCTCTCCCGGCGGGAGAGGGGACAGTCTGCCCGACGCGCGCTGGCCCAGCCCCGAAGGGGCTTTGTTCCGTCAGCGCGGGGGTTTAGCCCCGCGCGGGCACACGCGCACGCGCCTTTCGCGCTGGCGCGGGCGGGCGGCGGTGATGCGGGGCTTGCGCGCCCCTGTGGCGGCGATGCCGCGTTGCTGCCCCCTATGCCCCGTCCAGCAACACGCGCCACGCTTCCGTCAGTTCGCCGACATCCTGGAAGATCAGGTTGGGCGGATGCGGCGAGGTCAGGGCCTGCTCGCGGGTGGATACGCCCGATAGTACCATGATGGAGAACAGCCCGGCGCGTTCGGCGCCCAGGATGTCCGTCTCCAGCCTATCTCCCAGGGCGGCCGTTGTCTCCTTCGGAGCGCCGAGCCGCCGCATGGCGATTTCGTACAGGTGCTTTTCGGGCTTGCCGATGACGAGGGGCTGCACACCGCTTGCGGCCTCCAGCAGGGCCAGCAGAGCGCCGTTTCCGGGGATTTCGCCCTCGGGCACGGGCAACGTCTTGTCGGGATTTGTGCCGACGAACAGCGCACCTGCCCGAATGAGAAGCGTGGCCCGCGCAAGTTTCTCAAAGGTTACCTGGCGATCCATGCCGACCACCACGGCCGCCACATCCTCGTCGGCCAGCACGAACCCCACGGACGCCAGCGCCTGGCGCAGGCCGGCCTCGCCGATCACGTGGACGCGCGTCCCCTTGGGGTAGCGGGCCGCGAGATAGTCCGCGGCGGCCAGCCCCGACGTCAGAATGGATTCGGGCGGGATGTCCACGCCCATGCGCGCCATTTTCTCCGAGTACTCCTGCGGGGTCAGCGTGGAGTTGTTGGTGGCGAGGAGAAAGCGGATGCGGTTCTCGCGCAGGAATCGGAAAAATGGCACGATGCCCGGAATCGGCGCGTCGCCGCGGTACAGCACGCCGTCCATGTCCACGATGAGGTTGCGGATGGACTTCAGGTGTTGCATTTGCTCTCCTTGTCGTCTGCGATGGTATTCTTCCAGCGCCGCTTGATACTGCTCGGGCGTGTCAATGTCGGCCAGCAGGCGCGGGTCGGCTTGAACGTGCGCCACGCGGGCGGAATCTCCCCGAATCAGGACGCGGCACCCCTGGTCGCCCGGAATGGTCTTCAGTTCGGGGAAGATCTCGCGCGCGATGAGCGCCGGAATGCCGCGCACCTCTCCGCCGAGCGTGGCCACAAGCGGCTTGCCCGTCCGCTCCCACGTCGCGATGATCTCCGCGATGAGTTCGGGCGAGATCCAGGGCATGTCGCACGGCACGAAGACCATGGCGGCGCAGTCGGGCGGCAGGGCGTCCAGCGCGGCGTGGAGCGAAGTGCTCTGCCCCTGCTCCCAGCGCGGGTTGAGCACCACGCGCACGCGCGGCTTCTGCAACCGTGGCGCGATCTCCTCGGCGTGCGCGCCCAGCACCACGACGACCTCGTCCACGGGCGAGCGGAGCAGGATGTCCAGCGCGTGCTCCACCAGCGTCGTGCCGCCGAAGGGGAGGAGTTGCTTGGGCTTACCCAGGCGGCTGGAGCCGCCAGCGGCAAGGAGGACGCCGACAACCGGCCTTCTACTGTCCTGCGGGGTGGGGCGGTGGATTGCCTGCACCCACGGTGTTTCGCCCAGCCATGCGAGGACGACATGGGAAACCCGGCTGTTTTCCAGCAGCGCCTGCACGAGATCGTCTGGCGTCGGGAAATCGGCGTCGGGCAGGGTGAGGATCGGAACGGCGCGCATTCCGGGCTGCCAGCCCTTCAGTCCGCCTTCTGGGTGCGTCAGAATCGCTGCCACCATCTGCGGCGTGAGGATTGTGCCCATCGGCGCGTCCAGGATACGCGCCACGCGCTCCGGACGGTGGACGAATTCCTCGGTCAGGGGCTTGCCGAGGATGCCCAGGTGCGCGACCGACGACAGAATCGCGGTGGACGCGGGCAGTTGCGGCTCATAGTCCGCGGGCGCCTTGAGCCAGCGATGGCGCGCGCCGTCGGCCTCCACGATGAGCGTTACGTCGGGCAGCGCCGCATGGATGCGGTCTATGTCCGCGGGGGCGGCGCCGGCGACCTTGGCGTCGGTCAGCGCGATGGGCTGAACCATGCCGTCGCGGGCGTGGCATGCGGGGTCGCGTTGGGACGAAGGTTCGCCCGCGACCCAGGGGAGTTGGCCGGATTCCAGCGCGTCGCGGATGGCTGCCGCGGCGTCCTCGCGGTTTGTGAACATCACGCGCACGCGGGCGCCGGGCGCGGGCAGCAGGGTCATGGTCGTGGCGCAGCAGGCGACGGGTTCGCCTCGGGCCAGCAACTCCACGCCCAGCAGGGCCGTGAGGGTAGTCTTGCCGCCGGCTCCCACCAGCGCCAGCACGTCGCCGCGTTGCAGTCCAATGGCATCTGCGAATGTCAAGTCGTGTGTCTCCCAGTGGCCCGCCGCAGAGACGCGGCGAGCGCAGAGATAGTTGCAATTTACCACAAAGTGGCGAAGACACCAAGAAGGGCGGGCCGCCGCGCGCCTGGGCGTGCTGTGCTTCTCGCCTGCAAATGGGGGAAGAACGCGCAGGTTTGTTCCGCGAGGGGACGGCGCACGGCCGTCATCGTGGGCTTCTCCCGCGGCGCGGGGCGGGCCAGGGTGGGGGACACCGCACCTCACCCCCGGCCTTCGGCGTCCCCCTCTCCTGCCGGGAGAGGGGGAATGAGGGGGTGAGGTCAGCCAGCGCGCGGGGGTGAACCCCCGCGCTGAACGAACCAAGCCCCTTCAGGGCTGGGGCAGCCCGCAGGGCTTTGCCCCTTCAGCCCGATGCTTCAGCGTTGGGCATAATGCCCTTCGCGTACATTCGTGTTATTCGCGGTTACAGGGCAGTATGGAAACCTGTCCCTACGCTCGCTACATTCGCGTGCAGTCGCGGTTACAACCAGCTCCGTGGGATCGCGCTACCGCTGGTGGGAATCCCCACGATGTGGTATAATGCGGCCGGCGACCGCGGCACCCGGCCGGCCACCGCCGCGCCGCCGGGCCGTACCACGAGCCGCAGGAGGCATCGCGAACCGTGAACAAACGTCTGCAATCCTACCTGCAATCCATCGCGACTCTCACCCAGCGCGGCGACGCCCGCGAGGAGAGTTACTATCCCGCGCTCAAGTCGCTGCTGGAAGACCTTGCCCAAACCCTGCACCGCGCCGTCCAGGTTACGGTCCTCCCCAAGCCCACCGAGGCCGGCAACCCCGATTTCCGCGTCTGGGACGGCGCGCACCAGGTCATCGGCTACATTGAAGCCAAAGCGCCCGGGGCCAAACTGGACATCGTTGAGACCTCGGAGCAACTCCAGCGCTACCGGCAAACCTTCCCCAACGTCATCCTGACCGATTTCTACGAATTCCGCCTGTACCGACAGGGCGTGCTGTTGGAGCGCGCTTTGCTCGCCCGCCCGTTCATCGCCCAGACGCTCAAGGCTCGCCCGCCTGCAGAACAGGTGGAGGCCCTGACGCACCTGTTCCAGACCTTCTTTTCTTTCGCCCTGCCGCCCACGTTGACGCCCGAAGCCCTCTCGGTGGAACTGGCGCGGCGCACCCGCTTCCTCCGCGACGAGGTCATCCGCCCCGAACTGGCCCAGAAGCAAAAGGGCCTCTACGGCTTCTACGAGGCTTTCCAGAAGTACCTCATCGCCGGCCTGACCGAGGAGCAGTTCGCCGACCTCTACGCCCAGACCATCACCTACGGCCTGTTCGCCGCCCGCACCCGCACGCAGGGGCCGTTCAACCGTCAGATGGCCTACGCCCTCATCCCCTCCACCATCGGCATCCTGCGCGACGTCTTCCAGTTCATCTCGCTGGGCAAGCCCTCGCCCCAGATGGAAGTCATCGTGGACGAGATTGCCGCCGTGCTGCACGCCGCCGATGTGCAAGCCATCCTGACCCAATACTACCAGCAGGGCAAGGGCGACGACCCCATCCTGCACTTCTACGAGACCTTCCTGGCCGAATACGACCCCGAAACCCGTGAGCGGCGCGGCGTTTACTACACCCCCCAGCCGGTCGTCCGTTACATCGTCCGCGCCGTGCATAACCTGCTCAAGACGCGCTTCGGCCTCGCCGATGGCCTGGCCGATTCCAAGGTAACCCTGCTGGACCCCGCCGCGGGCACCCTGACCTTCCCCGCCGAGGCCATCCACCTCGCTTTTGGGGAGTTCACCCGCAAATACGGCGAAGGAGCCAAAGAGAACTTCTTGCGCGGGCACATCCTGCCCCACTTCTACGCCTTTGAGTTGCTCATGGCCCCGTACGCCATCGGCCACATGAAAATCGGCTTCCTGCTGGAGGCGCTGGGCGTCCCGTTGCAGAACGGCGAGCGTTTCCAGTTCTACCTGACCAACACCCTGGAGATGGAAGATCTCCAGCAAATCACCATCCCCGGCCTGGCTTCGCTCTCCGAAGAGAGCCATCACGCCGCCCAGGTCAAGAAGGACGAGCCAATTCTGGTCATCCTGGGCAACCCGCCCTATTCCGGCATCTCGGCCAACCAGAACCGCTGGACAGAGGAACTGCTCAAAACCGACCTGGACGGCGCGCAGAGTTACTACACCGTGGACGGCCGGCCGCTCGGCGAGAAAAACCCTAAATGGCTGCAGGATGACTACGTCAAGTTCCTGCGCTTCGCCCAGTGGAAGATTCACCGGGCCGGGCGCGGCATCGTCGCCATGATCACCAACCATGGCTACCTGGATAACCCCACCTTTCGCGGCATGCGCCAGAGCCTGCTCAAGACCTTTGACGAGATTTACATCCTGGACCTGCACGGCAACAGCCTGAAGCGGGAGACCGCCCCCGACGGCGGCCCGGACGAAAACGTCTTTGACATCCGCCAGGGCGTGGCGATTGCGTTGTTCGTCAAGTATGGCGAGCAATCTCACGGGCTGGCTCACGAATACCGCTGGCAAACGCCTGCGAACCTGTATGAGCACCTCGGCCCCCAGGCGCAAGAGATGCGCAAGAACCCTACACCTGCCGAAGAAGCCCTCTGGCAGCGCCTGCGCGAGGGGCAACTGGGCGTCAAATTCCGCCGCCAGCACTGCATTGACCGCTTCATCGTGGACTTCTACGCCCGCGAGCCACGCCTGGTCGTGGAGGTGGATGGCGCAATTCACGAGACGCAAGAGGAACACGACGCTGCGCGGCAGGCTGTGCTGGAAAGCCTGGGCTACCGCGTCCTGCGTTTCACGAACGAGCAGGTACTGAACGACCTTGAACGAGTCATAGGGGAGATTCACAGTGCGATTAGAACCCTTCCCCCGGTTCCTTCCCCGCTCGCGGGGTTGGAACCCCATCCCCTGACCCCTACCCCGCGAGCGGGGAAGGGGAATGAGCTCCCTGCACAGACAGGAATGGGGGACAATCCACGGCCTGCCGCATCACCCTCCCCCGCCCCGAATTCGGGGC
>JACIWU010000006.1 GCA_014360805.1 Chloroflexota bacterium | reverse complement strand
CGGCGCACCTCACCCCCAGCCTTCGGCATCCCCGTCGCCGTCGGCAGGGGATGTGGAGCAAATTGGCAATTTGCTCCACGCGGGTGGGGCCGCATCGCCGCGCGGGGCTAAAGCCGCGCTATGGCGGCGAAGGTTGCGTATCCGGTGGCCAGCCCGCAGGGCTTCGCCCGTTCAGTGCAGCATCGGGCGGGCGAGGTCATTCGCGGTTCCCCGTCCTATCCGTCCAACAGATGCGAGACGAGGTCAGCGGTCGTGGCGAGGATCAGGTCCGCGTGCCTCAGGTCGTCCAGCATTCCCAGCCCGCACAGCACCCCCACGGCCTGGGCGCCCGCCGCTTTGGCCGAGCGGATATCCAGCGAGGTGTCGCCCACCATCACCACCTCCGCGGGCGAAAGCCCCAACGCCTCGGCGGCCTTCTGCACAGGTTGCGGGTGCGGCTTCAGCCGCCGCACATCTTCGCGGGCGATGACGACCTCAAACCGCCCGTCAAAGCCGATCTGGCGCAGGAACGCACGCGCCGCCTCCCGATTGCGGGTCGTTACCACGCCCAGGCGATACCGTTCGCCCAGGCGCTCCAGCATGGGGCCGATGTTGTCCACAGGCAGGAACTCCCCGCGTTTGCCCCGCCAGATCACCCGCAGTACATCCCGCAGGGCAAACACCACGCCGTCCAGCCCCACGCGGTCCAGCAAGGTCAGCGCACCGTTGACCCACCCCTCGCCGTTCATGACCACACGGCGGAGAAACGGCTCCGGATTGCGGTCGCGGAACAGCCACGCCACCGGCTTCAGCCGTCGCGCCCAGGCGTGGATGGCGGCGTCGTCGCTATCAATCAGCGTGCCGTCCAGGTCAAAGAGTACCGCCTTCACTACATCCCGCCGTAATGCTCCGATGGGTGGTTCTGGCGCGGTGGGCCTTGGCTCCACCTCGGGGAAAGGCTCCTGGTCCAGCAATTTCCGGTACACGTACCTGCCGATGACCCGGAGCGTGGCCAGTGTCGGCGCGGCCAGGAAGATGCCCAGCACCCCGGCCATGCTCGCGCCCATGAGCACGCCCAAAAGCACCACCAGCGGGTGCAGGTTCAGGCTATAGCCCATGATGCGCGGGACCAGCACGTTGTTCTCCACCTGCTGGATGAGAACGTACAGCCCCGCCACCAGTACCGCGAACCAGAACGGCGTCAGCGGCAGGTAACTGGAGCCGCTCACGAGCGCCACCACAACGGCCGGCACGGCGGCGAGCGTGGGTCCCACGTTGGGGATGAGTTCCAGCACGCCGGCGATGAGGCCCATCAGCAGCGCATAGGGCAGGCCGACAATGGCCATGACCACCGCCACGGCCACGCCCACCACCAGGCACAGGATCAACTGTCCCTGGAAGAACGCCTGCCAGACGCGCACCACCTGCACCAGGAGCAGCCGCATGTCCCGCTGGTAGCGCACGGGGGCCAACCCCATGACCTTCTCGCGGATGTAGGGCGCATCCTTCACGAACCAGAACGCCAGCACCAGGACGAGGACGAACCACGCCAGGCCGGAGGCGACGTTCAGGAGCAGGCTCACGGATGACGTGGCGATTGAGGAGAGCATGGACTGCAACGACGAGGATAGTTGCTCGTACAGTTGGGCCGTCTCAACGGTGAAGCCCGCGATGACGATAGGGCCTTTGAGGAACGAGATGGCCGCATCCAGCATCTGCTGGATGTTCAGGTTGAGCCCCCGCACCTGATCCACCAGCGCGGGGATGATGAGGATGGGCACAAGGGCGATGAGGCCCAGCAGGATGAGCAAGACCAGCAGCGCCGCCAGCGTACGTGGCACGCGCAGCCTGCGGTGCAAAAACGACACGGCGGGGTTCAGCACGTAGGCGAGGATGAGCGCCAGCACTACCGGCGTGAGGATGCGCCGGAACTGGTAGAACGCCACGGCGGTGAGAACGATAATCCCCGCCAATACCCACTGCTTTGTTCTGTCGCTCCACTTCTGCTCGGCCATGCGAACTCACCGAAGGTAGCACAAGCGCCCACCACGGGGCGGGCGCTTGTTGTTCACCGCCTAGTCCACAAACCCGATGGCGTTAGGCGGCCAGTAGGAAAGCCAGGCATGCCCCAGGATGTTTTCCAGCGGCACCGGCCCAAAGGCACGCGAATCGTTGCTGTAGCCTCGGTTGTCGCCGAGGACGAACACATGCCCTTCGGGCACCGTGAGCGGGGCCATCTGGCCCGCCGTGGGCTGCGCCAGGTAAGGCTCGTCCAGCGGCTGGCCGTCTATCCAGACCGCGCCATCGCGGATTTCCACCGTCTCGCCCGGAAGCGCGATCACGCGCTTGATAAGCAACTCCGACGGGTCGCGGGGCAACTTGAGCACCACCACGTCCCCTCGCCGCGGCAGGTGGAACCGATACGACAGTTTCTCCACCACGATGCGCTGGTCGGTGTGCAGGTTGGGCTCCATGCTCTGGCCGAAGACCCGCGTGGCCTGGGCCAGGAACAGGTTGATGACGAGCGCCAGCAGCACGGCGGGAAGGACCGTCTCCAACAACTCTCGGAACCAGCCCGCCCCGGCGCGCTGCTGCGGCGGTTCGGTTGGCGATTCAGGCAATCCTGGAGCGTCGTCTTCCATCATGGGCCTATCGCCTCTGCGGGGGTCTGCCTCCGCGGCGGTCGCCGCCGGAACGGGGCCGGTCGCCGCCGGGCCTCGGGCCGCCGCTCGGCTTGCGGTCGCGCGCCCTGGCTTCCTCCGCCGTCCAGCCTTCCAGCACGGCCTGCCGCGACAACTTGATCTTGCCGTCCTTGTCTATGTCAATGACCATCACCATGATCTCGTCGCCGACCTTGACCACGTCCTCCACGCTGGGAACGCGGTAATCGGCCAACTGCGAGATGTGCACCAGGCCGTCGGTCCCCGGCAGAATCTCCACGAAGGCGCCGAAGTCCGTCGTGCGGACAACCTTGCCGGTGTAGATTTTGCCGATGGTAGCCTCCTCGGTCAGGGCGCGAACCATGCGTTCGGCCTCCATCCCGCCGGGGCCTTCCAGCGCGGAGATGTACACCGTGCCGTCCTCTTCCACATCTATCTTGGCGCCGGTCTGCTCCTGGATGCTGCGGATGGTCTTGCCGCCCGGGCCGATGAGCGCGCCGATCTTCTCCTGCGGGATCTTCACCATGACGATGCGCGGCGCGAAGGGCGACAGGCTAGAGCGAGGCTTGTCTATGACCTCCAGCATCCTGTCCAGGATGTACATGCGGGCCTCGTGCGCCTGCTGCAGCGCCTGATCCAGGATGTTGTAGTCCAGACCCTTGACCTTGATGTCCATCTGCAAGGCCGTTACGCCCTCGCGGGTGCCGGCCACTTTGAAGTCCATGTCGCCCAGGTGATCTTCCATCCCCAGGATGTCGGTCAGGACTGCGTAGCGGTCGCCCTCCTTGATAAGACCCATGGCGACGCCCGCGACCGGTGCCTTGATGGGGACGCCCGTGTCCATCAGTGCCAGCGTGCTCCCGCACACCGACGCCATGGACGTGGAGCCGTTGGACGAAAGGACTTCGGACACCAGGCGGATGGTGTAGGGGAACCTCTCTTGCGGCGGGATGACGGGCAGCAACGCCCGCTCGGCCAGCGCGCCGTGGCCCACCTCGCGGCGGCCGGGCCCGCGCAACGGTCTCACTTCGCCTGTACTGTAGGGCGGGAAGTTGTAGTGATGCATGTAGCGCTTTGCCCCTACGGTCGCCACCGTGTCCAAAATCTGTTCGTCGGCGCTTGTCCCCAGCGTGGCGATGGTGAGCACTTGTGTCTCGCCCCGCGTGAACAGCCCGGACCCATGAGCGCGAGGCAGCAGGCCGACCTGGCACGAGATGGGGCGGATGTCGCGCAGCCCACGCCCGTCCACGCGGATGCCTTTGTCCAGCACCTGGGCGCGCATGGCGGCCCGCAGGGTCTCCTCAAACACCTCTTTCACATCGGCGGCCCCGAACTGCTCGCCCGCCTTCTCCACCAACTCCGCCGCCAGGTTGTCCAGGGCGGTGTTTCGCTCCTCCTTGGACAGGCCCGCCGTCAGAATCTGGTGGATTCGGTCGCCGATTTGCTCCAGCGTCCATTGGCGCGTCTCCTCGGGCACCGCGTGCAGCGTGAAATCGCGCTTGGGCTTCCCGATGGCCGCGGCCATCTCGTTCTGCATGCGGATCACGTCTTGCATGGCTTCGTGGCCCGCGCGGATCGCATCCAGCATGAGGCTTTCGGGCACTTCGTCGGCCCCCGCTTCCACCATGAGGACCGCGTCGGCGGTACCCGCCAGGCGCAAGTCCATCTCGCTGTTGGCCATCTCGCTGGCGGTGGGGTTGAAGACGAAGCGGCCGTCTATGTAGCCCACGCGTACCGCACCCACCGGCCCCTGGAAGGGAATGTCGGAGATGGTGAGGGCCGCCGACGCGCCGATGATGGACAGGATGTCCAGGTAGTTCTCCTGGTCGGCAGAAAGGGCCGTAACGATGATCTGCACGTCGTTGCGGAATCCCTTGGGGAACAAGGGGCGCAGCGGCCGATCCGTCAATCGGCACAGGAGAATGGCTTCTTCCGAGGGCCTGCCCTCTCGCTTGAAGAACCCGCCGGGGATACGTCCTGCGGCGTAGAGCCGCTCCTCATAGTCCACGGTGAGGGGGAAGAAATCCACGCCCTCGCGCGGCTCCTTGGATGCGGTCGCCGTCGCCAAAATCATGGTGTCGCCGCAGCGCACTGTAACCGCGCCGCCGGCCTGCTGGGCGAGCAATCCCGTCTCCACGATGATGTCGTGTTCGCCCACTTTGGCTGTAAATCTGTGTACTGTATTCAATTCTAACCTCCGTAAGTTTCCTGGGTACGGAGGTCAGGGACTGGGGACTATCCCCCACCGAGTGAGAGGTACTCCCCAATTCCTGTACCATCCGCCCCAGGGTGAAATCATATTGTCAGGGTTTCAGCCGTCTTTTCGCTTGAGTTTTGTACACCTCCTGCGCTAGAATGTCAAACGAGTAGATGCTGTGTGGTGCTCATCTACTCGTTTCGCCAAAACGTATAGAGAGATGACCGGCGCCATTTACTTGCGCAAGCCAAGCCGATCCACAATCGCCCGATAGCGATTGACGTCCTTGCGGCTCAGATAGGCCAGGTGGCGACGCCTCTGCCCAACCAGTTTCAGCAGCCCTCGCCTGGAGTGCTCGTCGTGCTTGTGCACCTTCAGGTGCTCAATCAACTGATTGATGCGAGTGGTCAACAGCGCAATCTGCACCTCGGGCGAACCGGTGTCGGCCGGATGCATGTGATATTGCTGGATGATGTTGTCTTTCTCAGACTTCGTGAGCGGCACGCTGTCCTCCTTAACGCTCATGGCTCAAATCAAACCCTTTCTGGCCGCATTATAGCACACTTGAACCGACCGCGCAAATCTGGCAACAGGGCGGTAGTGCCCGTGCCCTTCTCGGTGGAAACGAGGAGGGCAGGTTCCCACACCTGCCCCCTCCCTCCGGCGGCCATGGAAAGCCGCCCTACGTATCCATTCCCCATTCGTGCGCATTCGCGTTATTCGTGGATGGCAACCGTAGGGGCAGGTTTCCATACCTGTCCCTTCCGGCGGCTATGGAAAGCCGCCCTACGGGTCTACACCTATTCCCCATTCGTGCGGATTCGTGTTATTCGTGGATAGCGCGCGTGCGGGCCTTCCGGACGCCTACCAGGATCACGGCCAGCGCCCCGGCCACCACGATACCCAACAGGCCCGATCCGGTCTTCGGCACCGACTTGGACGGCGCGGCGACCGGCGTGGCGGTCGGCTCCGGCGCAGGCGGCTGCGTCGGCTGCGGCGCGGGCGGCTGCGTGGGCTGTGGCGCGATGGTCGGCACGCTCGTGGCGGTCGGCGGGACAGCCGTCGCCGTGGCCGTGGGCGGCACAGGTGTGGCCGTTGCCGTGGGCGGGACGGGTGTCGCCGTTGGGGCCTCGGGCGTGAACGTCGGCGTGGACGTGAACCCCAACGCCAGCGCCGTGCCCGCAGGCGGGCTTTCCGGCGCCAGGGCCAACGCCAACAGGCCCATCAACAGCACAAGCCCCGCCAGAGCCAGTCTATTGCGGTTCATGATGTACATCTCCCTTTCCTCCCTAAAGGCACTACCCTGGGGCCAATCTCTAATCTCGCCGAGAGGCAGGTTTCGCGCCCCTGCCCCCTGGCGTTCCCTAACGCACGAACAGCGCAGGGTCGCCAAACAACACAAACGTATCCACCAGGTCGCTGTACCCTGCGTTGTATGCACAAACCGTGCCAATAGCCACCGCGGGACCCAACTGCCGAATCCCCTGCGCAAACACGGCGTCGTAGAACCCCTGCTGCATGACATCGTGGCCCGTCGCCATCCCCCATCCGGTGGAGGACCAACTGGCCACGGTGCCCCCGCCCGCGTGGCGAATCAACTGCTCGGCCAGGCATTCCTGGGTTGGCGACGCCACCGGCAGGTGGAATTGCCCGGTCTGGCAGGTCATCTCCAGGAGCACCGGCAGGCGCGCGCCGTTGGCCAGGGCCGGCACATCGTCCACGTGGAGCAGGCGGTCGGCCACCCACTGGTGCTCGGAGGCATGCCCCATGAAGTTCCAGAACAGCGCGCCCTGGTTGAACTCGGAGAACAGGGCCGCCCTGGCCGCCGCGATTGTGCCGTGAATCCACGGCACGCCGCTGACGCCGGGGTTGTAGTACACGCGGGTTCGCGCGTAGGCAGGGGCCACGATCCCCAGCCACTCGTACATCTCATCGGACGCCTGGATGAAGTTGTTGTAGTTGGGAGCATCGGGCTTGTCCGACACCAGGATAATCTCCCTGTCCCACGTGCCCGCGCCGGGCGCGGTCGGGTACTGGAGAATCTTGTCCACCATGGTCTTCGCCTGGGCCGGCGTCGCGGCGGGCAGCCTGCCGATGTACATGTCGGGGAGCACGTCGTCGCCGTGCACGGCCACATACCGGTGGTCGGTGGCCGTCTCGCCCATGGTCTTGTCCACCGGAGCCAGGAACGGCGGAACCATCTGCCCCGCGCCGAAGCCCTTGTAGTCCAGGAAGTCGTAACTGCCATCGCCCAGCAGGAGCACGTAGGACGGCTTCATGCTCCACTGGTCATAGGCGTACTGCAAGAAGGCGCGAATGGCGCCGGGATCCGCCTGGCCGTAGTTGAACTCGTCGTAGATGTCCTGCACGTACACCACGAGCGGCTGAAGCCCCTGGTCCTGGTGATAGGCCACAAGGCGATTGGCCTCGGCAGCCAGCGATGGGTCGGTGAGGATGAGATAGTCCGCGCCCAGGGCCGGCGAGCGCCAGTTCGTAACGGGATCGGCCGCGATGGACAGCGGCCGCCTCACCGCGCCGGACGCGCCCACCCAGTATCTCGGCGCCGACGCCTCATTCCCCTGGAACGCCACGCCGTACACCGTCGCAGCCGCCTGGGCCGATGCGTCCTCCTGGCCCGCGGCGACGCCGACTTCCGCCGCGCCTGCGCCGCTCCGCTTCCAGACCGACGGCAGCCGCACCCAGCGAACCGTCTCGGTCGGGATGCCGGTGATCTGCACGGGATTACGCGAGTCCGAAACGTCGTATACCGACACATCCCCCTCGGCGAAGCCGGTGATCCAGTAGCGGGCCGGTCCTGCCTGCCCCCTGAACGCGAGGGACCGGCCGTCGGCGGCCACATTGCGCGCGCTGTACTCCACGCTGAAGAAATCCAGCCACACGTAGTCCAACGTCGCGCCACGGTCCTTGCTGGAGAGGGTCAGCGTGTTGGCCCCCAGGCGCAGCGCCGTTGTCGGGACGAGGAACGAGAGCGACCGATACTCCTCGCCTGCCCACTGCCGGCTGCCCAGCGAAAGGCCGTTGAACGTGAAGTTCAATTCGTGCAAGTTGGCGTCGCGCCCCTGAAGCCCAACGCGCAGGACCGCGTTGGCGACTCCGGCGGGCGGCTCGGTCAACTGGAGCGCGTAGGAGCGCGGCGTGTACGGCGCAACGTCCAGCCAGTGAAGGGTATCCCAGAACCAGTGATCGCCCTTGGGCGAGGCGTACTTGCTATCATATTCCAGCGACCGCTCGGCGACGGCCGTAACCGTATGCGTCGGGGCGTAGGGCGTCGCCGGGCTGACGGCCCCACTCTTCGTCTGCATCCGCTTCCCATCCGCCGCGCCGAAACTCAACCAGTACGTGCCGGTGTTCGTGTATCGGCTGCTCGGCACAACTGCGTAGAACAGGATGCGGTCGCTCGGGTTGAAGATGTGGTCTTCCTGCCCGACAACCTGGATGGCCACTTCCTGGCCCATGAAGCACATGGTGAGCCGCGCGGGGTCCACCGAGGTAACGGGGAAGCCCGCCCCTACCAGGTCCGCGTAGGTAATCTCGTGCAGGCCCTCGGCGCCGACGATGACCTTGTACTGCGGGCCGATGCCGCAGATAGGCCCGGTCTGCGCCGCGACGGTGGAAGGTTCGCGCGAACGCCATGCCTTCGCCTGTTCATAGTTGAGGATGGCGGCGCGGAGCACCGGCTCAAAGTAGCCGTCCTGCTCGCCGTCGCACGCCGCCAGGTCGGCGCCGACCAAGTGCACGCGCACCCGCATCCGCGCGTACCACTCCAACTGTCCGCTGGCCGCCTGATAACGCACGGGATAAATGCGAAGGGAAAGAAACCGCTGGTCGCGGAGATAGCCGCTGCCGGCCTCTTCCACGACCTCGGCGGGATAGTAGGTGGGAGCGCCGTAGACGCGGGCATCGGGGAGCATCATCTCCTCGTAGGCGAACGCCCCGTCGTCGGCCCGGCCAGCGCGCGCGACGCGAACCGAGGGCGCTGGCGCTACGCGGTATGGCCCCTCCAGAAGCACGCGGTCGGTGCTCTCCAACTGCACCTGCCACGTGGCCCCTGGCGGAATGCCCAGCATGACCGTTTGCACGGGCAGTTGCGGCGCACCCGGCTCCGCAGCCGTCGCAAGCCCGGCCACCCGCACCTCGTGCCAGGTCTCACCCCCAACCTGCACCTCACGCACCGTCGGGCGCGGTGTCAGGATGTCCAACACGATCGTCTCGGCGTCGCCCGAAACCAGACGCACCTCGGGCATCGGCTCCTGCCCCCAGGTGGGTTCGGGGTGCGCCCCCTGCGCCGTAACCGCGCCCAGCAACAGCACCGCTACCAGGCAACCCAGTGCTACCTTCCGATTCATGAGCCTCTCTCCGTCGGGAGCCGCGATGAGAACAAGCCCCAGATGAGCCGCGGGGGCGGACAGCCTCACGCACCGCCGCCCCCGCCGACTGTTCTTATTGTGCTAGCGCCACACGAACGGCAGCCGCGCCGTGTACTTGCGGGCCTCGTCCGGGATGTACGCGTACACGCCGATGGAGCGGAGCATGCGCGCCTGCACGTTGTTGTACAGGTCAATGTCCTCCAGCCAGTAGTAGTACGTGTGGCCGGGTTCCACGCCCGTATCGGTAAACGTGTAGGTCGCGCCGCCGGCCAGACCACGCCCCTGACCCGGAATCAACTCGCTGTTCAAGCGCACCGCCTCGTCAAAGTTGTCCGTCGTGCCGCGGTACACGTTGAACCCGCGGTTGTTGATCTCGGTGGCCGTGCGCCATTCCAGTTCCACCGATGGCCCCACGCGCCGCAGCCGGAAGTACTCCAGCGTGATGCCCGTGGGCGGCGCTACGGTTACCGCCAGCGGAGCGCCGCCCGTGGCCGCGGGCAGTTCCGCCGACCGCACGCCGTAGTCGCTGTTCAGGATCACGGTCCCGACCGGCGTGTCGGGCAGCACCCGCACCGAGAAGACCGCGTAACCCGTGATGCCCGGAGCCATGCTGGCCACGTTCCACCGCACCTCGGTGGCCGTGTGCGAGTGCCCGCCCGAATGCCATTCGGTATTCGCCGGGATGCGGTCGGTGATGACCACCGATGTGGCATAGGCGTTGCCGGTGTTGGTGAAGACGATGGTGTAGGTCAGGATGTCGCCCGCCCGCACCGTCGCCGGCGCCAACTTGGAGACGCGGAACGCCGGGGCGCTCTGCACCGTCGTGGACGCCGTCGCGTTGGCCGTAGCGCCCTGCGCGTCGGCGATGGTGGCGCGGTTCACCAGCACCGTGCCGTTGGGCAGCGGCGAGTTCACCCGCACCACGACACTCACACTGCCTGTGGCGGGCGGCGCCAGGTTGCCCAGGTCCCAGGTGATCTGGTTGCCGCTCTGCACGCCACCGCCGCTGATGCTCTGCACCACTACGTTGGCAGGCAGCGTATCCGTGAGCACCACGCCGTTGGCAGGCTCGTTCCCCATGACCTGGTACTGCACCGTGTAGGTCAGAAGCCCGCCGGCCTGCACCGGGTCAGGCGTGTCCAACTTCAGCAGGCTGAGCGTGTGGCTGCTCTGCACCAGGTCGGTGATGCTCGCTTGCACCGGCACGGGCAGCCCGCCATCCCTGGCCTCGGCGGTGTTGACGATGGGCGTGTTGTTGGCCAGCGGGGCCGCCACGCGCACCCGATAGCGCACCGTTACGCTCCCGCCCATCGGGATGGACACGTTGCTCGCCAGCGTGGGCGGCGTGAACCCAGGCGTGCCCGCGCCGGGCGGATCCAGCGTGATGCTGCCGGGCACGAAGGTCGTGTTGGCCGGCACCGTGTCCGAAATCGTCAGGCCCGACACGATGCCATCGCCGATGTTCTCCACCGTTACGGTGTACTGAATCTCCGCGCCGGGCTGCACCAACCCGCCCGCCGACGACTGCTTGTTCACCCGCACGTTGATCTGCTGGCGCAGCGTGTTGCTGGCCGTTGCGGTGTTGTTGCCGTAGTTCCGCTCGGCGGTGCTCGTGCCGATGACCGCCACGTTGGTGAGCGTGCGCTCGGTTTCGCCCGTGGGGTCCACCGTCGCCGTGAACACCAGCGTGCCGCTGGCGCCCGCCGGCAGCGTGCCCACCGACCAGATGAAGTCCTGGCCCACCTGCGACGGCCCGACCACGCCCGGCTCCGCGTGCACCACGCCGCCGAACGTCAGGCCCGAGGGCAGCGTGTCGGTGATGCGCACGTTGAGCGCCGCGGCGGGCCCTGCGTTCATGTAGGCGATGGTGTAGGTGAGGACATCGCCCGACTTGACCGTGGCCGGCTCCACCGTCTTGGCGATGCTCACGTCGGTATTCTCCACGAGGGTGGACGCCGAGGCCGTCGCGCCCTTGCCCTGATCGTCCAGGGCGCTGGCCCAGTTGAGGATGCTGGTGCCATTGGGCACCGACAGGTCCACCCGCACGGTCAACGTTACCACCGCCGGCTCGCCCGGGTTCACCGTGTTCAGCGTCCAGCGCACCATGCCGGGCTGGCCCACAGGCGGCGACTCCATGGAATCGCCGCCGCTGGCCGAGTGGAACGTCGTGCCGGCGGGGATGCCGTCGGAGACGATGACGTTGGTCGCGGGTTCGTTGCCCGTAGCCTCCACCGTCAGCGTGTAGGTCAGCAATTCGCCCGCCTGCACCGGATCCACCAGGTCCAGCTTCGCCAGCGCCAGGCTGTGGTCGCTGGTTACCAGCGTGGTGTCGGTGGCCGAGGCGCTGCGCCCGTCCTGGTCGCGGAAGTACGCGGTGTTGGCGATTGCCGTACCGCGCGGCAGCGGCGTGTTCACCCGCACCGTGAAGGTTACCTCGCCCGTCGCGGGCGCGGGCAGCGTCCCCAGGTTCCACACCAGCACCCCGCCCACCGGCGTAACGCCGTCGCTCGCGTCCACGAACTCGGTGTTCGCGGGCACGCGGTCGGTGATGACCGCCAGCGGCGCCGGCTCGTCGCCGATGACCTCGTAGGCAATGGCGTAGGTCAGCAGGTCGCCCGCTTGCACCGGCTTGGGCGATGCGGTCTTGCTCAGCGCCAGGATGTGGTCGCTGGCCACGACGTCCGTAACCGTCGCCGAGACCGGCTCAATCCTGTCGGCCGAGACCTCCGCCGTGTTGGTGATGACCGTGCCGTTGGGCAGCGGGCTGTTCACCCGCACCAGATAACTCACCGTTACGGTCTGCCCCGCCGGGACTGTCATGCCGGTTACCACCATCGGCGGGTCGCCAGGCGTGCCGCCGGCCGACGGCGGGTTGACCGACACGCTGTCAAACCACGTTACCTCCGGCGGCAGGGTGTCGCTGATGGCCACGTTGGTGGCGGCGTCGTTGCCCGTGTTGCTGATGGTTACGGTGTAGCGCAGCATGTCCCTGGGCAGCAACTGGCCGCCGTCCACGTCCTCGGACGACTTGTCCACGCTCAGGATCGGCCCGCTCACCACCGTGTCGCAGGTCGCGTCGTCCTTCTCCGATGTGCGCGGGTCGTCTGTGGGCACGGTGGACTCGTTGGTGCCGTCGCCGTCGCCGTCGTAGTACACGGTGCCCTGGTTGCAAATCTGCGTCATGTGGGCCAGCGGCGAATCCAGTTGCACCTGGAAGGTGATGGCCGTCGCCTGGCCGGGGTTGAGCGTGCCATCCCAGCGCAGTTGCGTGTTGGTCGGGTTCAGCGTTACCGAACCCACCGTCCAGCTCGCCGTGCCCACGAGGTAGGTCGTATTGGCCGGGATGTTGTCCAGGAACTCGGGATCCACGTTGTTCACCAGGGCGGCGTTGCCGATGTTGTGCAGGACGATGGTGTATACCAAGATGTCGCCCGGCTCCAGGAACCCGCCGTTCTGGTCAACGGAGATCTTCGTCGCCTGCAGCAGCGGCGCGTAGCCCACGCGGTCCTCGGTCGGGTTGTCGGGTCCAGGCACGCGCGGATCGTCGGTTACCTTGGGCGTGTCGTCCTCGTTGACCTGGCCGTCGCCGTTGCTGTCGTAGAACACCCAGCCCTGGTTGGAGATGACGGTGTTGTTGGGCGTGCCCTCGTCTACCGTAACCGAGAACTGGATGGTTACGGCCCCACCGGCGGGCAGCGCGCCGTCCCATTGGATAGTGGTGCCTTCCACGAACAGCGCGGTCCCGCTCGTGGCCGACAGCGACCCGGGCACGTAGTGCGTGTGCGCCGGCAACTCGTCCTGCAACTCGTGCGCGGGCGAATCGGGCTGATCCATGCTGCCGGTGTTGGTGATGCCGATGGTGTAGCGCAGGGTGTCGCCCGGCTCCAGCAGCCCGCCGTTCAGGTCCTCGGACACCTTCGTGGCGACGATGGTAACGCGGCTCACGACGGTATCCTCGGTCGTGTTGCTGTCCACCGTGGACTCGTTGGAGCCATCGCCGTCGGCGTCGTAGTACGACGTGGCGTGGTTGGCGATGACGGTGCCGTTGGCCAGGCCGTTGTTCACCTGCACGTCAAAGGTTACCTCTATCGGCGTGCCCACGTTCACCGCGCCGTTCCACTCTATGCGGTTCATGCCCGCGTTGTAGATGACCACGCCGCTGGTAGCCGTGGCCGAGCCGGGCACGTAGGTCGTGTTGACTGGGATGACGTCCACCAGTTCGTTGCCCGGGTTATCCGCCTGATTCTGGTTGCCCGCGTTCTCCACCGTCAGGCGATAGCGCAGCACGTCGCCCGGTTGCAAATCGCCGCCGTTCACGTCCTGCGACGCCTTAGTAACCTGCAGCACCGTCGTGCTGTGCACCTGCGTATTGAACGTGGACGACACGGCATCGGGCCACTCGGTGCAGCGCACCCAGCCGGTGTTGGGCAGCGTGGTCCCGTTGGGCAGCGGGCTTGCGACGCGGCCCGTCAACTGCACCACCAGGCTCGCGCCGGGCGGGATCGTGGCACCCGTTACCAGGCTGCCGGGCGACCCGCCGGCCTGCGCCTCGTCGTAGATTTCCACATTGTCCACGTACATCGTGTCCGCCGAGTCCAGCGTCGTGCCGGCGCGGAAGCGAATCCGGGTGGCCGTGGACTTGTACGGAGTGAGATCCACGACGATAGTCGTGTAGTCGGCCTCGTCCAGCGGCCCGAACCAGGTCTGCGCGACTTGCCAGACCGAGCCGTTGTACACGTCCAGGTAGAAGGCCTTGCCCGCCTCCAGCCCCACGATGCGGCGGTCAAACCGCACCCTGGGCTGGTAGAAGTAGTTGATGTTCGCCTGCCGCCAGATGGCGCGGTTGGCGTTCCGCACGCTCAGCCGCAGGCTCCCCAAGTCCCAGACCATGCCGACGTCGCCCGAGGTCGGCAGGCCGTCGTCGTTCTGCTCGTTCCAGTTGCTCGTCCAGTTGACCGTGCCGTCGTTCTCCGAGTAACTGTAGATGGAGAACGTGTCGGCGTAGGTCGCGCCAAGCCTCCAGGTGGAACTGCCCGGCACGTAGGTGATCTGCGGCGGCAGCGTGTCGCTCACCACCACGCCGGTTGCGGTCAGCGTGCCCGAGTTGGTGATGGCGATGGTGTAGGTAACGAGTTCGCCCGCGTCCACCGGCTGCGGCGTGCCGCCCTTGCCGATGAGCAGCGTGGGCGAGTGCACCGTGTCGGTGATGGTATCGGTGAACGGGCCGGGCGCTTGCAGGCTGCTCACGCTGGCCGTGTTCACGATGTCGGTGCCGTCTATGACCGGCCGCATGACCCGCACCTCGTAGGTTACCGTTACGCTCTCGCCGCCGCGCACGGTCATGCCGGTGGCCACGTTGGGCGGCGTGCCCGGGATGCCGCCCGCCGACACGGGCGAGATGCTCACGTTGCCGACCCATGTCGTGTAGGCCGGCAGTTCATCCGTCAGGTTCACATTCGTGGCGTCGGCGTTGCCCGTGTTGCGGATGACCACCTGATACCGCAGCACGTCATAGGGCGCCAGCAACCCGCCGTTCACATCCAGGGAGGTCTTGTCCACCTGGATATTCGGCGCGGAGTGCACCGTGTTCATCATCGTGGCGACGATGGGCGTCGGGAAGTGCTGACTGGTTACCGACGCGCTGTTGACCAGCGTCGTGCCGTTGGGCAGCGGGCTGTTCACTTGCACTTGGAACGTGGCCCGCAGCGTGGTGCGCGGCTGGAGCGTCAGGCCGGTCGCCAGCACCGGCGGCGCGCCGCCCGGCACGCCCGCGTCGTAGATCATCACGTTGTCCACGTACAGGTGATCGTCCACGCTGTTGGACGGGCCGCTGCGGAAGCGGATGCGCGCGCCGCTCACGATGAACGCCGAGAGGTCAAAGGTCTCGGTGTAGTACGCGCCGTCGTCTGCAGGCCCGGTCCAGGTCTGCAGCGGCGTCCACGCCACGCCGTTCCAGATTTCCACGCGGAAGTAGTCGCTCGGCCCATCCAGGCTCACCAACTTGCGATCAAACCGCAGGGTGGGCTTCAGGAACGGCATCAGGTCGGCCTGCCGCCATGCGTACTTGCTGGCCCCGCTCACGTGGAGCCTGCGGCTCAGCG
Source organism: Chloroflexota bacterium (assembly GCA_014360805.1). NCBI lineage: Bacteria > Bacillati > Chloroflexota > Chloroflexota bacterium. The sequence goes on along the minus strand of JACIWU010000006.1, from coordinate 57,726 downwards.
ATTCGCTGAGGATGCCCACGTCGCCCGCCAGCGGGCCGCCGTCGCCGGGCGATTCCACCCAGTTGCTGGCCCAGGCGTGGGTGCCGGTGCTGCCGCTGTAGGTCATGCTCTCAAAGTCGTCGGCGTAGGTGGTGGTAACCGCCAGCACCGTAGAGCCTGGCACGTAGGCCACCTGGGCGGGCAGCGTGTCGGCCAGCGAGACGTTGCCGGTGGGGTAGCCGCCCGTGTTGGACACGAGGATCGTGTAGGTCAGGACTGCGCCCGCCTCCACCGGGTTCGGCTCGCCAATCTTGGATATCTGGAGCACCGGCGCGTAGGCGGTATCCGTGAGCACGGCGGTGCGCCAGGTCGGATCTTCGGCGCACTGCACCTGCACGCGGTTGACGATGGGCGTCCCGTCCACCACGCCCGCGCTCACCTGCACGCGGTAGGTCAGCGTTACCGACTGCTGCGCCCCCACCGTCATGCCCGATACGATGAGCGGCGGAGCGCCGATGACGCCGCCAGCCGACGCCGGGTCAATCGTTACCGCGTCCTGCCATGTGGTGAAGGCAGGCACGGTGTCGCTCACCACGACGCTGGTCGCATCGGCCTTGCCATCGTTGCGGATGACCACCTGGTACTGCAGCAAGTCGTTTGGACCGAGCGGCGCGCCGTTCAGGTCGCTGGAGGTCTTGGTAACCACCAGCACCGGCCCGCTGACCACCGTCCGCACCGTTGGGTCGTTGATGGCGGGCGTGGTCGGGTCGTCCGTCGGCGCCAGCGACTCATTGCTGCCATCGCCGTCGGCGTCGTAGGCCAGCATGCCCTGGTTGCTGATGACGGTGCCGTTGGGCAGCGGCAGGTCCAGCGTTACGTTCACGCGGAAGGTAACCGCCGTGCCGGCGTTCACGTTGAGGTTGGTGATGCGCAACTCGGGCGAGGTCGCCGCCAGCACCGCGCCGGCGGGCAGGTTCTCCACCGACAGGTAACTGGTGTGCGCCGGGATGGTGTCGGTGAACACCATGTCCACGGCGTTCATGTTGCCCGAGTTGGTGATGGTGATGTCGTAGGCCAGCACGTCGCCGGGTTCCAGCGGCGCGCCGTTCACATCCACCGCATCCTTGGTGATCTCAATCCGCGGCGCGCTGGTAACCGTGTCGGTAATCGGCCCGGCCAGCGCCACCGCCTCGTTGGTCGTCCCGTCGCCGTCCGCGTCGTAGAAGGCGCGGCCCGTGTTCACGATGGCCGTCCCGTTGGGCAGCGGGTTGTCCAACTGCACGGCGAACTTCACTGTTACGGGCACGCCCACCGGCAGGTTGCCGTTCCAGGCGATGCGATTGTACGTGCTGTTGTACGTTACCGAGCCAGAAGACGCCCACTTGCTGCCCGTGATGTAGGTCGTGTTGGCGGGTATGTCATCCAGGAACTCGGCGCCGGGCTTGTCTAGTTGATCCATGTCTCCCACGTTGGTGAAGACCACCGTGTAGGAGATGATCTCGCCGGGGCGCAGCGGCGCGCCGTCCACGTCCACCGAGGTCTTGTGCGCCACCACGAACGGCGCGCTGGTGATGAGGTCAATCACCGGGCTGGCGCGCGTGCCGTCGTTGGTGTTGTCGCCGTCGGTGTCGTAGTTCAGCACCGCCAGGTTGTAGATGGGCGTGCCGTTCACCAGGAGCGGGTTGGTCCGCACCGAGAAAGACACCGTTACCGGCTGGCCCACGTTCACCGCGCCGTCCCACTCTATGCGATTCAAGCCGGCGTTGTACGCGCCCGAACCCGACGTGAAGAACAGACTCCCAGGCACATACGTCGTGTTGGTCGGGATGACGTCCAGCAGTTCAAACCCAGGGTTGTCGTGCTGGTTCATCGTGCCCACGTTGTTGAGGACGATGGTGTAGTTGAGCACCTCATCGGGCCGCAGCGGGTAGCCGCTGGGGTCAAACGAGGTCTTGGTAACCTGCACGTCCGGCGCGCTGGAAATCGTGGACACCAGTTGCGCCAGGACCGGCGTCGGCGTCTGCTGGCTGCTGGCGCCCGCGTGGTTCGTGATGGTGGAGCCGTTGTCCAGCGGGCTGGCGACGTTACCCTGGAACGACACGTTCATCGCCATCCCCGGCCCGATGGACAGGGTATCGGTGAGCACCGGCGGCGCATTACCGGGCACGCCGGTGTCGTAGATGATCACGTTGTCCACGTACAGATGATCATCGGCGGCGTTGGCCGGGCCGCTGCCGAACCGCAGGCGGAAGTTGCTGGCCTTGTAGCCGCTGAGATCCACCACCTCGTGCGTGTAGCCGGACTCATCCGCCGGCCCGTTCCACGAGCGCACGGTCGTCCACGTGCTGCCGTTGTACAGTTCCAGCGTGAAAGTGTCGCCGCTCTCCATGCCCACCAGTTTGCGGTCAAACTCCAGCACCGGGTAGAACATGCTGCGGATGTCGGCCTGGCGGCGGATGGTCTTGCTGGTGCCGCTCACGTGCAGGCGCAAACTCCCGCTCTCGGACACGACGGTGATGTCGCCCGACAGCGGCCCACCGTCGGCGGGCGACTCTGTCCACGCGCCCGCCCAGGGCTGCGTGCCGGTGCTGCCGCTGTAGTCGCCGGAGCCAAAGTCATCGGCGTAGGTGAAGGCGCTGGCGATGAGCGTGGAGCCGGGGATGTACGTAACTTCCGGCGGCAGCGTGTCGGTTACGACCACGTTGGTGGCGGTCGTAGCGCCCGTATTCTGCACGGTGATGATGTACGTTACCACCCCGCCCGCCACAATGGGCGACGAATCCGCAGCCTTGGAGATGGCCAGCGCCGCCGTGTGCACCGTGTCCGTTACCGTGGTGGTCAGGGCGGCCGGGATGTCCGGGCTGCTGATGGTGGCCGTGTTGGTGATGACCGTGCCCTCGGCCAGCGGCGCGTTCACCTGCACGTCATAGGTAACCGTTACCGTGGAGCCGCCCGGCACCGACAGGCCGGTGAGCACGTTGGGCGGCGAGCCGGCCACCCCGCCCGGCGGCGTAACCGTTACGTTGTCCTGCCAGGTGGTGTTGGCCGGCAGCGGGTCCACGATGCTCGTGTTCGTGGCGATGCCCGCTCCGGTGGCCGTCAGCACCACCTGGTACCGCAGCGTGTCGCCGGGGGTTACATCGCCGCCATTCAGGTCAATGCTCGTCTTCGTGGCGGCCAAACTCACGCTGCTGTCCACGGTGCTCGTGGCCGTTACGTACTGCGGCACGGGCAGTTCGTAGCAGTACACGCCGGCCTCGTTGACGATGGACAGGCCGTTGGTCAGCGGCGACGTAGCCGTTACGTTGAACGTGAGCGTGATCGCCTCGCCCGCATTCAGCATGTAGCCCGACAGGAGGTTGGGCGGCGGGTCAATGGGCGTGCCCGCGTCGTACACGCGCACGTTGTCCACGTACAGGTAATCGCCGCTGTCGTTCGCGCTGCTCACCCAGAAGCGGATGCGCAGGTCGGCGCTCGCGTAGCCGCTGATGTCAAAGTCTCGGGTCGTGTAGCCCGCCTCACTGAGCGGGCCGCTCCATGTGTAGACGATCTGCCATGCGGCGCCATCGTACACATCAAAGCGGAAGGTGTCGCCCGCCTCAAGACTTACGGCCCGAGCGTCAAACGCTACATGCGGCGCGGTGAACGGGAGCACATCCCCCACGTTGCGGCGGATGTACATGGCGCTAGTCCCGTTGCCGTTCAGCCGCAGCCGCCTGCTGCCCAAGTTGGAAATCAGAAGGATGTTCCCTGACGAGGATGAGGCATCATCCCCCGACTCCACCCAGTTGCTGGCGAAGTCGGTATTGCCGGTGTTGCCGCTGTAGGTGTTGGACTCAAAGTCGTCGGCGTAAACGGTGGGCACCTTCAGGCCCGCGCTGTCGGGCACGTAGGTTACGTAGGGCGCAAGGGTGTCCACCACGCTCAAGTCATTGGCGGCCACGGGGCCCGTGTTCGTGATGTAAATCGTGTAGGTCATCAGCGAGCCGGGGGTTACCGTCATCGGTTCGCTGACCTTGCTGATGTCAAACACCGGCGCGGAGACCGTCCGCGAGACCTGGTTGCTGAGCACGGGCGTGGGCGCGCCCAACGCCGAAACGTCGGCGCGGTTGCGGATGATCGTCCCGTTGGGCGTCGGGCGGTTCACCGTTACGTCAAAGGTTACCGTAACCGGCGTGCCCACCGGCACCGTGAGGTCGGTTACGATGTTGGGCGGCGTGCCGGGCGTCCCGCCGGCCGACGGCGGGTTGATGGTGATGTTGTCGGCCCAGGTGGTGTTGGCCGGCAGCGTGTCGCTGATGACCGTCTGCTCCGCGGGCGCGTTGCCCGTGTTGTTGATGGTCAGGGTGTAGCGCAGCGTGTCGCCGGGCACCAGCGGCGCGCCGTTCACGTCTGTCGCCGACTTACTGATGGCCAGCACAGGCGCGCTGGTAACCGGGTCTACCACCTCGTTGGACTGCCGCAGCGACTCCATGGAGCCGTTGCCGTCGGCGTCGTACAGGATGTAGGCGCGGTTGACGATGGACGTGCCCACGGGGATCACGCTGTCCAGCGTAACGCGGAAGCGGAACTGGGCCGAAGCCCCCGCCGCCAGGTCAATACCCTCAATGCGCAGCACCGGACTGGTGGAGACCAGCGTCCCGCCGCCAGGAACGGCGCCCGCAATCGCGAACGTCGTGTTCGCGGGGATGGTGTCGGTGAGCACCATGTCCACCGCGTCCATGTCGCCGGTGTTGGTGAAGTTGATGGTGTAGCGCAGTTCATCGCCGGGCTGCAGCGGCGCGCCTCCGGTCATGTCCTCGGAGTACTTCGTTATCTCTATCACGGCGGCGCTGGTAACCGTGTCCGTCACGGTATTGGTGTAAGCAAGGGTGTCCGAAGCGTCGTAGTCGCCATCGCCATCGCTATCGTAGCGGCACTCGCCCTGGTTCACGATGTCCGTCCCGTTGGGCAGCGGCGTGTTCAACTGGATGGCGAAGGTCAGGGTTACCGGCTGGCCCACTAGCAGGTCGCCGTCCCAGCGGACGCGGTCGGTAGCGAACGTGATGGTGCCGCTGGAGGCCGTGTGCGAACCGGCCACATAGGTGGCATTCGCGAGCGGCAGGATGTCCACGAATTCGTGGTGGCCCAGGTTCAGGTAGTCCATCGTCCCGACATTGGTCAAGACGACGGTGTAACTGAGGATGTCGCCGGGGCGCAGCGGGTAGCCGTTCACGTCCAGCGACGACTTGTGCGCAACCACAAACGGCGCGCTTACTACCGTGAAGTTCGCCGACGACGTTACGGTTGTCTCGTTGACGCCGTCGCCGTCGCCGTCATAGGTGAAGTAGGCGGTATTCTGGATGCTGGTGCCGTTGTTCAGCGGCAGGTTCACGTCGGCGCTGTAGGTAATGGTAACCGGCTGGCCCACGTTGACCGGGCCGTTCCACTCAATGCGGTGCTCGCCGGAATTGTACGTCGCCGTCCCCGACGTGGACGCCAGGGTGCCCGGCACCAGCGTTACGTTGGGCGACAGGACATCCCAGAACTCGTCGTACGCGTTGTCGCCCTGGTTCATGTCGCCGGTATTCCACAGCACCACCTGGAAGTCCAGGCGGTCTCCGGGCACCACATTGCCGCCGTTCACGTCCGTGCCTATCTTGGCCACGTTGCCGATGGGCGCGCTGGTAACCGTATTCGTTACCGTCGCCGTGATGGGCGACAGGCGGTCGGCGCTCACAGTCGCGGTATTGGTAATCAGCGTGCCGTTGTCCAGCGGCGTGTCCAGTTGCACGGCCATCGTCAGCGTAACCGACGTCTGCGCCGTGATCACCATGCCCGACACCAGATTCGGCGGCGCGCCCAGCGTCCCGCCTGCCGACGCCGGCTCGCGAGTAACGCTGCCGGGCACGAAGGTGGTGTTCGCCGGTACGGGGTCGGTTACCGCGACGTTGACCGCGTTCTCGGTGCCGGTGTTGGTGATGATCAGTGTGTAACTCAGCACATCGCCCGGGCGCAGATTGCCCCCGTCCATGTCCTGGGCGGTTTTGGTCACCACCAGCGACGGCGCCGAGGTTACCGTGTCCTGCGTCGGGTCGTTCAGGGCGGGCGTGCGCGGGTCGTCGGTGGGGATCATCTCGTAGGTGCCCAGGCCGTCGCGGTCGTAGCGCACGTAGCCCTGGTTGCTGATGACCGTGCCATCCCACAGCGGCAGGTTCACCCGCACGCGGAACTGAATCGTAACGCTGCCGCCATTGGCCGGGATGGAGATGTTGGAGATTTTCACCTGCGACGAGGTGCTCTCGTTGACCGCGCCGCCCGGAATGGTGGGCACGTCCAGGAACGTCGTATTCGCGGGCACCGAGTCGGTGAAGACCGCGCCCGCAACAGGACGGTTGCCCGTGTTGGTGATGATGACGGTGTAGCGGATGACGTCGTTCGGTTCCAGCGGCGCTCCGCCCGTCATATCCTCGGATATCTTGGTCGCGTACAGCGAGGACAGATAGTAAATCGTGTCCTGGGTCATGTTGGTCGTAACGACAACATCATTGGCATCCCAGTCGCCGTCGGCGTCGCTGTCGTAGCGGATTTCGGCGGCGTTGGTAACCACCGTGCCGTGGCTGAGGACGCCCACGTCCATCGCCCACGTGAGCGTGAGCGGCACGCCCACGGTGATGGGGCCTGTCCACTTCACCGACGTTCCGTCAATGCCCCACGTCCCCCAAGGCTGGGTCGCTGTCCCAGGCTTGTAGGTGAGCCCCGGGAAGATGGGGTCGTAGAACTCAAAGTGCGACGGAATGTCCGGCTGATCCATGTTGCCGATGTTGGTGATGACGACGGTGTAACTGATGACGTCGCCAGGCTCAAACACGCCGCCGTTCAGGTCCAGCGAGGTCTTGTGCGCCACCATCAGCGGCGCGCTCAGCACCGTGCCCGAGGCGTAGGGCGTGTAAGTGGTGCGGTTGTTGGCCTTGTCGCCGTCATCGTCCCAGTACAGCCGCCCGCGGTTCTGGATGACCGTGCCGTTGGGGATGGCGTTATCCAGCAGCACGTCAAACACGATGGTAACCGGCTGGTCCACCGGCAGCGGGCCGTTCCACAGGACGCGCCGGTTCACGCTGTCGTAGGTGGCCGTGCCCGACGAGGCAAACAGGGTCCCGCTCACGAACGACGTGTACGTGGGCAGGGCGTCGCGAATCTCGTTGCCCGAGTAGTCGCCCTGGTCCATGGTGCCGGTGTTGGTTACGATGAGGGTGTAGCGCACCTGGTCGCCGGGGCGCAGCGGCGCGCCGTTCAGGTCCTGCATGGTCTTCACGCCTGCCACCGCCGGCGCGCTCGCAACGGTGAAGGTTGCAGGCGCGCTGGCAACGGGCGTTGCGTTCTCGGCGCACCAGACGCCCGCCGTGTTGGTGATGACGGTGCCGTTGTCCAGCGGGCGCGCCAGGGTGGCCCGGAAGGTAACCGTAATCGGCTGGCCCACGGGCGCACTGATGCCCGTGGCGATCTGCGGCGGCGTCCCGGCCGTCCCGCCTGCCGAGGCCGGCGCAATCGTTACGCTGCCCGGCACGAAGGTGAGTTGCGGCGGCAGCGTGTCGCTCACGACGACGCCTGTGGCGGGGGCATCGCCCGTGTTCGTCAGGACGATGGTATACGTTACCGGCTGGCCGGGCACAATCGTTGCGCTGTGCGCCTGCTTGGTCAGCGTGAACTGCGGCGAACTGGTTACCGCGTCGGAGACGAGATTGGACTGCGCCAGCGTGTCGTTGCCGCCCACGCCGTCGCTGTCGTAGAGGATGTAGGCGCGGTTGGTGATGGACGTGCCCACCGTGATGACGCTGTCCAGGTTCACGCGGAACGCGAACGACGCCGAAGCCCCCGCCGCCAGGTCAATACCCTCAATGCGCAGCACCGGACTGGTGGAGACCAGCGTCCCGCCGCCAGGAACGGCGCCCGCAATCGCGAACGTCGTGTTCGCGGGGATGGTGTCGGTCAGCACCATGTCCACCGCGTCCATGTCGCCCGTGTTGGTGAAGACGATCTCGTAGCGCAACTGGTCGCCGGGCTGCAGCGGCGCGCCTCCGGTCATGTCCGCCGAGGTCTTCGTAACCACGATGTTGGGCGAGGCCGTGATCGTGCTGACGACGGCATTGGTCTGCGCGGGGATGTCCAGCCCGTCGTAGTCGCCGTCGCCGTCGCTGTCGTAACGCACCTCGCCAGTGTTGGTGATGGTCAGGCCGTTGGTCAGTGGGGTGCTCAACTGAATGGCGAACGACAGCGTAACCGGCTGGCCCACCAGCAGGTCGCCGTTCCAGCGGACGCGGTCGGTCCCGAAAGTGATAGTGCCACTAGACGCCGTATGCGAACCCGCCACATACGAGGCGTAGGTGAGGGGCAGGATGTCCACGAACTCGTTGTGCCCCAGGTTGTAGTAGTTCATGGTGCCCACGTTGGTCATCACGACGGTGTAACTTAGCACGTCGCCCGGGCGCAGCGGCGCGCCGCCCGTCATGTCCTGGGCCGACTTGGTCGCCACCACGTAGGGCGCGCTGACGACGGTATTCGTAACCGGCGACGAGACCTGCCAGGTCGCGTCCTCGGTGCAGCGAGTCGCGGCGGTGTTGGTGATCACCGTGCCGTTCTGCAGGGGCTTGTCCACCTTGACGTCAAACTGCACGGTTACCGAGCCGCCCATGCCAGGCACAGAGATCCCCGTGGCGATGTTGGGCGGGGTTCCCGGCGTGCCGCCTGCAGAAGACGGCGAAATCACCACGCTGCCGGGCACAAACGTTGTGTTCGCAGGCAGCGTGTCGCTCACCACCGTGCCCGTGGCGTTGCCGTTGCCCGAGTTGGTCAGCGTGATGACGTAGCGCAGCGTGTCGTCGGGGTTCAGCGGCGGCGTGCCCACAATCTGCGAGGACTTGGTGATGGTCAGCGAGGGGCTGCTGTGCACGGTCGTGTACGCCGACGCCGAAACCGGCGTGATGATCTGCGTGCACGTTACCGAGGCCGTATTGGTTATGGTCAGGCCGTTGGTCAGCGGGGCCTGCGACTGCACCTCAAACGTAACGGTAACCGCCTGGCCGGGGGCCAGGGTGTGGCCGGTCAAAATCCACGGCGGCGCGCCCACGCCCGCAATCTCAATGCTCGGGGCGAGCCGCGCGCGCACCAGGCTCGCGTGCTCCGAGTCCCACAGCGTGGCGCGTGGCCCGATTGAAGGCGCGCCCTCAGGCAAGAACCCGGTCAACTGCACGCTCCCGCCCACGTAGGACGTGTTCGCCGGCACCGGGTCGTAGATGGACACATTGTTGGCCGTCGTGGTGCCGGTGTTGGTAACCCGCACCGTGTAGGTGATGCGCTCGCCCGCTTCTACGACAGCGGGAACGGCCTGCTTGGTGATCGCCAGGATCGGCGCTTGGAGCACGTCGGTAACCTGGGCCGTCGCCAGCACAACAGCGCCGCTCTTCACGGTGGCGGTGTTCGTCATGAGGGTGCCGCCAGACAGGGGCTGCAGGACCACGGCCGACAGGCGCACCACCTTCGCCGCGCCCGCTTCCACCACCAGGCTGGTCGTCATAACCGGCGGCGCTGCCAGGGCGGTGCCCTTGTCGTAAATCTCCACATCGTCCACGTACATGACATCGCCGGTGCTCACGGACGAGCCCGTGCGGAACCGAATCGCAAGATTGGAGGCCTTATAGGGGGTGAGGTTCACTTCCTCGGCAACGTAAACATCCTGCGTGGAGCCTACGCTCCAGGACATGACGGCATTGTGCCACACTCCGCCATCGTACACGTCCAGGTAGAACCAGTCGTTCGTCTCCACCGACCACAACTTGCGGATAAAGCGCAGCGTGGGCTGGATCATGGTGGAGGTGTCAGCGGGGCGTTCCACGGACTTGTTGGCGGCGCGCATGCGCAGGCGATAACTTCCAGCGTCATTCTCAATCACGAGGTCGCCGATGTGGGGGCCGATGGCATCGTTGGTCTCCACCCACGGCCCGGCCCAGTTGGCCGTACCGGTGTTGTTGGACCAACTGACCACGCCGAAGTCGTCGGCATACGTCAGAGGCGAGGCGGCCACGGCGCTGCCGCCGATGTACTGCACCTGCGACGGCAGGTCATCGCGCACCTCCAGCGTAACGGGCCCCGGGTCGGTGTTCGTGATCCAGATAGTGTACTGGATGACCTGGCCCGGCACAGCCGTTCCGCCAGCATCGGAGGTCTTCACCAGCAGGATGCCGGGCGCCGCATGGGCGGGCCACACCGCCAACCCCATCCCGACCGCCAGCGCAAGCGCTACGAGTACAACCACGCCCAACCATGTTGCCTTCCTCATGACAGGCCTCCTTGTACGCACTGGTCTGCGCATAGGGCAAAACGAAGCCGCAGCGCTTTCCGCCGGACTTCCCGCCCATGCACGAACTCGCGCCTTCGTGCCTCGGCGCTTTCTTCGGTTGTTATCGTTTTTGTGGAAACAAGCGGCGGGGTGCCACCTTCTCGCCCATGCGCCAACCGCCTCTCTCGCGCCGAAAGGCAGCCGGCCCAGCCGCATGGTGCGACAAGGCCCCAGAGCATCAGACTCCTCGTTACATTATGTATTATACAACCTTTTTCTAGCACTTGTCAATAACCTTGTCAACTTGCCCGGCCAATCGCCCGCCAGGAAAGGCCAGGATCGGGGCGCAGTGCCACGGCAACGTGCCCCCGCCGTCGGAAGGTGCACGACTCCCACCCGTTTTGTGCAATTTCCGTACCAGAAGAAGGGGGCGTGGACTATCCACGAATAACATGAATCCACACGAATGGAGAATAAATGTAGACACGTAGGGCGGCTTCCCATAGCCGCCAGAGGCAGGGGGCAGGTTCCCAAGGTGCGACTCACCTCCGGAAGTGCGTCGCGCCTTGGTCGCCAACATCAGACGGAACCGAACCACCGCAACAACTCGGTTGACCCACCCCCGCCCCCGTGGTATACTTCACCCAACAAAGCAACTTGGGAGAAACGCATGGAATCCGCCGTGATCGCCGTGGACCTGGGGGGAACGCACCTCCGCACCGCCGTCTGCACCGCCGATGGCCGCATCCTGTTCCGCGCCAAGACGGCAACCGAAGCCCACCTGGGCGCGGAGCACGTTGTCGCCCGCATGATTCAACTCATCGGCGAGGCCATCCAGCAGAACCCAACGTGCCGCGTGCAAGCCATCGGCATCGGCGCGCCCGGCCCACTCCAGCCGCGCACGGGCATCATCATTGAATGCCCCAACCTCCCCGGCTTTGAGATGTACCCCTTGCGCGACCGCATCGCCCGGGCCACCAGCCTGCCCACCATCGTGGAAAACGACGCCAACGCCGCCGCCGTCGGCGAGCACCGCTACGGCGCGGGGCGCGGCTTCGCCAACCTGGTGTATCTCACCATCAGCACCGGCATCGGCGGCGGCATCATCATAGAGAACCAACTCTACTGGGGCGAGAACGGCTACGCCGGCGAGATCGGCCACATGACGCTGGAAGCCCACGGCCCCCGCTGCAACTGCGGCAACATCGGCTGCCTGGAGGCGCTGGCCGCAGGCCCGGCCATCGCCCGCAACGCCCGCGCCGCCATCGCCGAGGGCCGCCCCACCCGCATCCTGGACCTGACGCCGGGCCGCGACCCGGAGGCCATCACCGCCCACATCGTAACCGACGCGGCCAAGGCAGGCGACGCGCTGGCCGTGGAACTCCTGGCCCAGGCGGGTTTCTACATCGGCGTCGGCATCGTGAATCTCCTGCACATCCTGAACCCCGGCCGCGTGGTCATCGGCGGCGGCGTGAGTTTCGCCGGCGACCTCCTGTTCGGCCCCATCCGCCAGACGGTGGACGCGCGCGCCCCCCTGGCCTTCCGCAAGGGCGTGGACATCGTCCCCGCCGCCCTGGGAGACGACGCGGGCCTCCTGGGGGCTGCCGCCCTGGCATTCTCGGAGGCCGCACGCTATGCACACTAAACGCCGCGCGCCCGACGACATCGCCTGCATCGCGCTGCTCCACGCCTACGCGCCCTGGCTGGAACTCGGCGGCGCCAACGACGGCATCGCCGAGCACGTGGACGCCGTGGAATGCTCCCTGGTTCAGCCCACCACCAAAGACCTGGCCATCGTAACGCGGCAGGGCCCGGTGCCCCTGGCGCGCCTCCTGCAGATTCTGCCGCCCCACCTGGGCATCCACATCCACGTCCCCGACAGCCTGGCCGCCATGCCCATCATCAACCTGGGCGTTGAAACCAACCTGAGTCCCCGCTTCACCTTCATCGCGCGGCACGTCGGGGTTATGCAGGTAACGGCGCTGTCGGATCACCGCATCGCTATCGCGCTGGAGACCGAGGACCCCGAAACCGCCAAGGACTTCATCCAGCGCCTGGTGGTGGACGCTCTGGTCTGCGGGCCGAAGGTCGCCGACGAGGAAGTCATGCTCCTCTCGTGGGACAAGCGCGTCCGCGTGTACGTCGGCGTGCTGGACACCCGCGAGGAAATCCACGAGTGGATAGAGAAAGGCGCGGACGGCATCCGCACCCGTCATCCGGCGTTGTTCCTCCAGGCGCTGGGGCCGCGACTGCTGCCGTAGAACCCCAGGCCCCGCCCCGCTCTAACCTGTTTTTAACGTTCCTGTGTTATACTTTTCCTGCATTGGCGACAATCCACAGGAAAAGCGGAGGGACGTATGAGCGATAAAACCAAAATCTACGTGATTGTTGGGATCATCGCGGTTGCGGGCGTCCTGCTGAGCCTGATCCTTGGCGCCGTCGCGGGCGGCGTGGCCGGATATTTCGTGGGACGAGAACAGGCGCGGACGGTGGCGCGGGACGAGTGGAGCACCCTGAGCCAGCGACTGCCGCAGCAAGGCGTGGCCCCGACGCCAACGCCCGAGCGCACGCCCTTCACCCCGCCGCGGGTGGAGATCCCCGGGTTCGGCGCGCTGCTGACCGCGGTAACGCCCGGCACCCCCGCCGATAAGGCGGGCCTGCGCGCCGGCGACATCATCGTGGCCGTCAACGACGAGCGCGTAACCCTGGCCACCGACCTGGCCGACATCGTCCGCAAGTACAAACCCGGCGACGAGGTTCGCATCACCTATCGCCGCGACGGCGAGGAGAGGACCGTGGAGGTTACCCTGGGCCAGCACCCCGACGACCCTCAGCGGCCCTATCTGGGCGTAACGTATACGTCGGCGTTTCGCCCCCTGTCCACCCCGCGGTAGGCCGCATCCGCGAATCCCATCGTGGCGCGAAGGAGTGCTGGTGCTGGGGGCCTGGTGAGCTACAGGCGGCGCAAGGGCGAACCTTGCGTTCGCCCTTGCGATTTTGCCCGCCCCGCAGGCGGGGAGTCGGCACAGACCGGCGATGAGATAGAACGGAGGGACGAAGATGCAATTCCCCATTGAGGAGTCGGCGCGGGCCATTCAGACGATCCTGGCCCCGGCTGTGATGATTTCGGCGTGCGGGCTTTTGCTGCTGGGCATGCAGAACCGCTACGGGCGCATCAACGACCGCATGCGGGCGCTGGCCCGCGAGCGGCTGGACCTCCTGCCCAAGCTCGGTGAGCCGGTGGCCGACGTGAGGCTCGCAGCCATTGAGCGCCAAATGCCCGACCTGGTGCTCCGCGTTCGGATTCAGCGCAACGCCGTGTACAGCCTGTTCGCGGCGGTCATCGTCTTCGTGGTGGACGCATTCATCATCGCCGCAAGCCTGTTCTGGGCGACAGGAGTCCTGAACGCGGCGGCGCTGGTGGCGTTCCTGGCGGGGATGGCGCTGGTGCTGGGGGGCATGGTGCTGGCGGCGAGGGAAATCGCGATTTCGGCCCGCGCGGTAACCCTTGAGGTTGAGGAGATCATGAAGTTGTAGCGCCGCCCCCCCGCGATCCGACCAGGATGACAGGCGCGGAACGGCTCCCCTCGCGCCTTGCGCGCTCCCATACCCTCGCCGATTTGACCCTCGGGTGCGCTTTGCCTACAATGCCCACATCGTTTGCCGTCCGCATACCCAATGGAGGGAGCACCATGATTTTTGAACACGGCACGCTGATCACGGTGGACAAGGCCCGCCGCATTCTGGAGGACGGCGCCATCCTGGTGCGGGACGGGCGCATCGCCGCGGTGGGCAAGTCCTACGAGTTGGCCCAGGCCTTCCCCGACGAGCCCCGCGAAGACCTGCGCGGAGACGTGGTGTTGCCCGGCCTGGTGGATACCCACGTGCACCTGGCCCAGGCCATGATCCGCGGCTGCGCCGACGACCTGGAACTCATAGAGTGGCTGGGCAAGCGCGTCTGGGTGCTCCAGGGCAACTACGACGAAGCCGATGGCCGCGCCAGCGCCGAACTCTGCATGGTGGAGATGCTCAAGTCGGGCACGACCGCGTTCCTGGAATGCATGCTCGCCGGGCGCTACGGCCTGGACGGCATCGCCGAGGCGCTCGTCCAGTCGGGCATGCGCGGCGTCCTGTCCAAGATCGTCATGGATACGGCCACCTACGCCTCCAAGGACGACTGGATGTACCCAGGGATGCGCGAGGACCGCGACGTGAGCCTGCGCCAGGCGCTGGACGCCTTTGACCGATGGAACGGCGCGGGCGACGGCCGCGTGCAAGTGTGGTTCGGCCCCAGGACGCCGGGCGGCGTAAGTCCGGACCTGTACCGCGAGATCGCGCGCCTGGCCGACGAGCGCGGCATGGGCATCACGGTGCACCTGGCCGAGGTGCGCGCCGACCGCGAATTCCTGCTGGGCACCTACGGGCGCAGGCCCGTGGAGTTCGCCCAGGATGTGGGCCTGCTGGGGCCGCGCCGCGTGCTGGCCCACGTCATCTGGGTGGACGACGACGAGATTCGCCTGCTGGCCGAGACGGGCACCCACGTTACCCACAACCCCGCGTCCAACTCCAAACTCGCGTCGGGGTTTGCCCGCATCGCCGAGATGGTGGAGGCAGGCGTGAACGTTACCGTCGGGTGCGACGGCGGGCCAAGCAACAACACCTACGACCTGCTGCGCGACCTGCGCTGGGTGTGCTATCTCCAGAAGGCGCGGCTGCTGGATCCGCAGACCGTGCCCGCCGAGACCGCGCTGGAGATGGCCACCATCAATGGGGCCAGGGCGCTGGGCTGGGAGGACGAAATCGGCTCGCTGGAAGTGGGCAAGAAGGCAGATTTCGTGGTGGTGGACATGAACAAGCCGCACCTCACGCCGTCGCCGAATCCCGTGTCCACGGTCGTGCACTGCGCGACGGGCGCCGATGTGCGGCTGGTGGTCATTGACGGCAAGGCGGTGGTGCGCGACGGGCGCGTGCTCACGCTGGACGAGGAGCGGGTGATGCGCACGGCGCGGGCGCGGGCCCAGGCGCTCTACGCGCGCGCAGGCGTGCAGGTGAGGCCCCGCTGGCCCGTGGAATGAGCCGCGCCTCACCGCCGTAACCGTTGGGGCGCGGGCGGGTTTTCGGGAGTGAGCGGAGTACGCTCCGAGATAGACCGTATTGGGGGAGAAATATGGACATCTTCGCAAAGTGTGAAGCCTTTACGCAGGCAGCCGACGCACGAAAGGCAGGGTATTATCCGTACTTCATTCCACTGCAGGACACCGAGGGGACGGAGGTGGTCATCAACGGCCACCGGCTTATCATGATCGGCTCCAACAACTACCTGGGTCTGACGACGCACCCCAAGGTGCGCGAGGCGGCGCTGGACGCCATCCGGCGCTACGGCACGTCGTGCACGGGGTCGCGCTTCCTCAACGGCACGCTGGAACTCCACGAGGAGTTGGAGCGGCGGCTGGCGGCCTTCATGCGCAAGGAGGCAGCGCTGGTCTTCAGCACCGGCTATCAGACCAACGTGGGCACGATTTCGGCGCTGGTGGGGCGGGGCGACTTCGTCATCACCGACCGCGACGACCACGCCAGCATCGTGGACGGGTGCAAACTGGCGTTCGGCGAGATGAAGCGCTTCCGCCACAACGACATGGCCGACCTGGAGCGGGTGCTGGCGTCGCTGCCCGAGGACGCGGGCACGTTGGTGGTTGTGGACGGCGTCTTCAGCATGGGGGGCGACATCGCGCCGCTGCCGGAGATCGTCCCCATCTGCAAGAAGTACGGGGCGCGCCTGATGGTGGACGACGCGCACTCCGTCGGCGTCCTGGGCGAGGGGCGCGGCACGGCGGCTCACTTCGGCATGGACGACGACGCCGACCTAATCATGGGGACGTTCAGCAAGTCGTTTGCCTCGCTGGGCGGGTTCATCGCGGGCAAGGCCACGGTCATTGACTACATCAAGCACACGGCGCGGTCGCTCATCTTCAGCGCCAGCATCCCGGCGGCCAACGCCGCGGCGGCCATGGCGGCGCTGGAAATCATGCAGACCGAGCCGGAACGCCGCCAGCGCCTCATGGCCATCGCCGAGAAGATGCGCAAGGGGTACAAGGCGCTGGGGTTCAACGTCGGCGACACCCAGACGCCCATCATCCCCATCATCATCGGCGACGACATGAAAACGTTCATGACGTGGAAGGCACTGTTCGCGGCGGGCGTTTACACCAACCCGGTCATCTCGCCGGCGGTCCCGCCCGGCATGGCCCTGCTGCGCACCAGTTACATGGCCACCCACACCGACGAGCAGATGGACCGCGTGCTGGACATCTTCGCGAAAGTCGGCAAGGAGATGGGGATCATCTAGGGCGGTGCGCCGCGCCGCCCCGTGCGATGATGCCGACCTCACCCCCTCGTTCCCCCTCTCCGCTGGCGGAGAGGGGGAGGCCGAAGGCCGGGGGTGAGGTGTGTGGCCCGCGCGCTGCCCCGCATTTCGCGAATTCCGTTTCCCTTCGCCCAATCCGCTGTATTCGTGAATGCCCAAATGCCCTACGGCGCGTACACCCGTATCGCCGCCTCGCCGTTGAGCGGGCACTTGTACTCGCAGATGCCACACCCGATGCACCGCTCGCGGATCACCCGCGGGCGGCGTACCTCGGCCACCGTGCCGTCGGGCCGTGCCACCGTCTGCACGTCCAGTTGGATGGCCTTGTCGGGCACGGGGCACATCTCCTCGCACACGATGCAGTCCGCGCCATCGGCCCAGGGGATGCAGCGGTTCTCGTCAATGTAGGCCACGCCGATGACCGCCCGCCGCTTGTCGTCCAGCGACAGGGGCGGGATGGCGCCCGTGGGGCAGGCCTGGCCGCACGAATGGCACGAGTAGTCGCAGTAGCCCAGGCGCGGCACCAGCACTGGCGTCCACAGCCCCTCCAGCCCGGCCACGTCCAGGCTCGGCTGCAGGCCCGACGTGGGGCAGACCTTCATGCACTCGCCGCAGCGGATGCACTTGTCCAGCAGGCCGTTCTCGCGCGCCCCAGGTGGACGGATGAGGCGCGGATGGTCTCGCCTGGCAGCAGGCGCGGCGCGCAACAGGCCCACGCCCGCCACCGCCACGCCCAGCGACAGGAGCGCCTGCCGTCGCGACGGGTCATACTCGCGCCAGCCCGCCGGAACAAGATGCCATCGGAACGCCACGGCATTCGTCGGGCAGACCGCCGCGCAGTCCAGGCACAACGTGCATTCGGACGGGTCGGCCGCGTAGCCGCGCGCGGGGTCCACCGTGCCGGTGGGACAGGCGCGGGCGCACTTGCCGCAGGCCACGCAGGCGTCGGCATCCGCATGGTGTCGCAGGAACGAGACCTTGGACACGAGACCCAGCAGCGCCCCCAGCGGGCACAGGTAGCGGCACCAGAAGCGCGGGCGAACCGCATTCAGCGCCAGGACGCCCGCGAACACCAGCGCCAGCACAACGCCCTGCTGGAACGCCGGCTCCCCGCCCACCAAGCCCGCGCCCCGCAGCACGCGGTCCACCCACTCCAGCGGTCTCTGTAAAGGCCCGATGGCATATAGCGCCGATTCCGCCGCCGTGAGCAGCGCATTGACGGCGGGCAAGACCGCCGCGGCCATCGTGCGGAACAGAATCGTGAGCGGGTCCAGCACCAGCAGGGTGAGGTTGCCCAGGAGCGCGGCGAACAGGATGACCAGCAGCAGGCCATGCTTGGCGCTACGCCAGTTGCCGCGGGGGTCGCCCTCGCGGGACAGGCGCGGCCGCGTCCAGTCCAGCGCCGCTCCGAGGGGGCACAGCCACCCGCACCAGGCCCGCCCGGCCAGCACCGCCAGCGCGAGGGTCGCCAACCCCAGCGCCAACGCCGCGATCCAGCGCCTGCCAGCCAGCATCGCCGCAACGCCCACCAGCGGGTCCAGGCGGAAGAACAGGTCGTGGGGCAGGAAGGTCGGCAGGCCCTGCCGCGTGCCCAGGAGCAGGTACACGAACAGAACCGCCGCCAGAATCTGCACCGCTTGCCGCGCGCGTCGCCAAGTCTTTGCGGTCATCGCACTCTCCAAACCAGTGGCGGTCAGCCGTTAGCCATTGGCCGTTAGCCATCAGCAGGTCAGCGGTCAGCACGCAGTTTGCTGCCAGGGGCTGGTGGCTGATTGCTGATCGCTGATGGCTGGTCGCTATACGCCGATTTCTTCCACCCTCACGCCCGCCAGGTCCATCGTCCCCAGGCCCATCTTCGCGGCGGCGGGGATGTACGACACGTCCGTCGGCGTCAGCCCGAACAGCGACGTGGCGTAGGCGTCGGCGGCAACGATGTCGGCGCTGGCGATGATCGTGTTGGTCTGCTTCACGTCGGCCAGGTTGCCACCCGTGGGGCCGTTGGCCATGAGGATGCGCACGGCGTCCACAACCGTCAGCGTGGGGCGCACCAGGCTCGTCAGTTCGGCGATGCGCTGGCCCATGTTGCGGTGCATGGCGGGGCGGTCCCAGATGACGCCGAGAAGATTCTTCATCCCCAGCGTCAGCCGCGCCAGGCCGTGATCCTTGGCGATGGGCACGTTGATGAACACGTCGGCATCCAGCGCGTCGCGGTAGATACGGATTTGCTTCAGGTCTTTGCCCTGCGGGATGGGGGCGGTCGCGTACTTCATCTCGGACATGATTTCCATCTGGCCGCCGGCGGCTTTCACCGCGTCGGCGACGCCACTGCGGGCATAGGCGGCTTCGGGGCTGCCGCCGAAGGGGTTGTCCATCACGCGCACGCGCCTGGCTCCCGCGCCCAGGCACAGCGCCACCAGCGCGCCCACGACTTCAGGGTTGGTAGTGGCCGCGTACTCCGGCCCGTGATAGGCCACGCAGATGTTGGGCTTGATGATGACATCGGCGCCCGGCTTCACGAAGCGCTCAATGCCGCCGATGGCGCGGATGGCCGCCTGCACCAGGGCCGTGGGGCTGTCGCCGCGCGCCACGGCCAGGTAGGCGTCGCCCGTAGCGGGCGCAGGGGGCTGCCCCGTCGGCGTAGGGCCTGCCGCTGTGGCCGCTGGCAGCGTGGACATGGGGGTGGCGGTTGCCAGCGGCGGGATGGTGGGCGCGGCCGTCGGCACGGACGGGGAACCGCACCGCGCCAGCCCCGACGATGCCGCCGTCGCGCCCAACGCCAGCAGGATCATCCGGCGGATGAATTCGCGCCGATCTATTTCGTTCATGTCCATGTTCTCCTTTGGCCTTGCCGACGGCTGGCCGCGCAGCCGTCAGCGGTCAGTACCGATGTCGGCGAAGCGCGCGAGTGCAAACAAGCCCTCGCGGATTCGGCTCCGTCTTGTGTTGGCGACCAAGGCGCGATGCGCTTTCGGAAGCGTGTCGCACCTGTGCCCATTCTCCGCAATACATCCCACAGCCATTATACCCGCACGCGCAAAAGCGGCCAAATTCGGTCGGGTTTTGCCCCTCACGACAGGCCTTTTTTCCCATTGCCCCCGATCCCTAATGTCCACTAGAATGGGGTAAGACCGTGGACGCGCGGCCTGCGTTGGCCGCTGGGTGAGGAGGGATCGTCGTGAGACAGCGCGCAGTCATCATCGGAATACTGGCAGTCGCCATCGGTGTGGTGGCCGTCAGCGTTCGGGCAGCGACCCCCGCAGTCGCATCCCGAACGCCGCGGGCGTATCTCCCGTGCGTCGCCGTCCAGCGCGGCGTAGCCCCCACCGCCACGCCCACCCGCACCCCAACTCGCATGCCCACAACCGCCCCGACCCAGACGCCCACATCCACCCGCACCCCAACGGTCGCGCCTACCACCACGGCGAGCGCCACACCCACCCGCACCCCCACTGCCACGCCCACCCAGGCGCCCGGGCTGGTCGTCCAGGGGTACGTGCGCCTGAATGACGAAACCGGCCCAGGCCTGCCCGGCGTTACCATCTACCGCCGCTTCGCATCCTACCAGCCCACGCCCGTCGCCACGACCGACGCCAACGGCTTCTACCAGTCGCCCTTCCAGCCCATCCCAGGCGACGAGACCGTAACTGTCTGGCCGGAGAAAGAGGGCTACACGTTCTTGCCGATGCAGGTACAATGGCGGCACTACTACGGCTACTCGGTGCGCATCCTGGACTTCACGGCGCTGACCTACACGCCCACGCCCGAACACACGCCCACCGCCACGCTCACGCCCAGCGCCACGCCCACCCGCACCCCAACCCGCACCCGCACGCCCACGCCGGTGCCGTGCAACGATCCATACGAACCCAACGACACCTACGACATGGCGGCGGGCTTCCTGGGCGTGCCCATCAGCCTAGCCGACGCGTACATCTGCACGCCAACCGACGAGGACTTCTACGGCGTCTGGATTGACGACACCAAGTTCGTAACGCTGACGCTGTACCACCCCACGCTGGATTTGGGTCTGGAAATCTTCAACCCCGATGGTGAGTCGGTGGCATCCATAGACCACGAGGGGACCGGCGCCGAAGAGGGCTGGTACGTGGTCAACCAGTCGGGGTACTACGTGTTCCACGTGTACGGGCATGGGGACTCCAGCAACACCGTGCCCTACAGTCTGAACATCCAGCCGTTTGACAAGTACGATCACTTCTCGTCATCGGTGCTCAACACGCGCTGGCAGTGGCTGCGCCCGGCTATGAGCAAATGGAGCCTGACCGAGCGCTCCGGTTACCTGCGCATCAAGACCGACATCGGCGAACTCAACTTCAACGACACGGCGCGGAGCATCCTGCTACAACAGTTCCCGACGCCCAATTTTGACATCCGCACCGCACTGGACTGGACGCCGGCGCGGAACAAGCACGAAGCGGGCCTGGTGGTCTACCAGGAGTCCAACCACTACGTGAAACTGACCGTGCGCTACGAGAACGGGACGCGGGTGCTCGTCCTGGCCAAGCGTAAGCCCGGGCACGACTTCTCGTACTACCAGGAGACGACGTTGCCCGCGCCGCCCTACCCGGTCATGTACCTGCGGCTGGTGCGCCGCGGCAGTCAGTACACGGGATACATCAGCGCCAACGGACAGAACTGGACGTACTTCGGCTCGCTCATCGCCGACACGATGACATCGCCCAGAGTCGGGCTGGGGGGCTGGAACGGCAACATGGACTTCAGCGATCCCGGCGTCAACGCGGACTTTGACTGGTTCTTCGCCGTGCCGTCCGGCTAGCGCCCTCCCCTTTCCTGCCGCCAGAGCGCCAGGGTGAGAGTTGCACATGCGCGGTGAACTCCCGCGCGGCGTGCCTGGGATTTCCACCACCGTGCACGCGGAGAACGACGGATTTGCTGCGCACCCACCCTGCGCGGAGGGCATTCGGATCGCGAAGGACACGAAAGGGCGCGAAAGCCACGAAAAGCACGGCCGCACATCCGCGGAGGTGAACCCCTCACATCCCCCTAGCCCCCTTCTCTCCCCGCACGCGGGGCGAGAAGGGGGAAACGGCCACGAGCGCCGGGCCAGGGTAAGGGGGTGCCGCCCGCATCATCGCCGGATTTTCGCCGGCAGGATGTACGGGTACTCGCGCCCCAGCGCCAGATGCAGCGCCCGGTCCACCTTGCGAAACGCCAGGTACAGCCGCCAAATCAACGCGTCCTCCCGATAGTACGCGCTGACCTCCTTCACCGTGAGCGGCCGTATCGTGCCCCCGCCATCCCACGCCGCGAAGAACCCGTTGACCGCGTCGGTTACCGCCGGAACCCACTCACCCCGCTGCTCCTTGTAGAAATTCGCCACCAGGTCCACGGCCACCTTGCGGAAGTCATAGTAGCGGGTCATCACATCTTCCAGGAACAGCAGGCGGAGAATCCAGACCAGGAACGAGGGCGCGCTTCGCAGGAAAATCTCGGGGTTCAGTTGTTCCACGCCGCCGCGCCGCATCATGGGCGAACTGGTGTCAAAGTAGATCAGTTCAATCGGATCGCCCAGGTGCGGCTGGCGGGGATCAAACCCCGCGATGGCCCAGTTGGATATCTGAATGTCCAGGCCCAACTCCAGTTCGCCCTGGTGCCGGCGGTTGAAGTCAAACACTCGCTTCGCCTCGGCCAAGACGGCCTGAACCAGTCTCTGCACGTCATCCAGCGAGAGCATCTGCATCGCGCGGTGGCCGATGGCGTCGGGCGGCAACTTCTGCTGCGCGATGTACACCACCACGCGCCCGCTGCGCCGGTCCACGAACGACACGGCCTTGTCGGCCACAACCCGCAGGCCAATGCGCTCCCGAAGCGTGTTCACGTAGTCGTCGTGGAGCGCCTGATACGCGGCGGCCTCCTCCGCCGTGCGGAACATGGGCAGGCGCTTGTAGGCCACGTGCCGCTGGCTCTCGGTGCCGATCTCCAGGGTGGTGCTGATCTCACCGTAGCCCAGCACCCTGGCGGGTATGGCGCTGCGCTCCGGATGACGCGGGTCCAAGCCGGCTTCAAAAGCCCGGAGCAGTTCCAAATCTATGTCCAGGTCAGTCATGGGCGCCTCCTTGCAGGAACGCTTCCACACCTGAAAGGGCCGCATCCACCCGCTGGAGAATCTCCTCGGCCAGCGGGCGGTCTATGGTGAGAGGCGGCAGGAACTGGGCAACGCGCGTGTCGTTGTAGGCATACACCGACAGCAGCCCGGCCTCGTAGGCCGCCTTGGAGAAAAGCGGCCCGCAGTACGGGTTGACCATCTCTATCCCCATCATCATCCCCAACTGGCGCAACCGCACCAAGACGGCGGGATGCTTCTCCTTCAGCCGAGCGAACCCCTCGGCGAAGATGCCGGCCATCTCCTCCACATGGCGCAGGAAAGCGGGGGCGGAACTGATCTCCAGCACCTTGAGGGCCACCGGGCACCCCACCTCGGCCCCGCCAAAGGTGGAAATGTGGATGAACGGATCCTTATGGAAAACGGCCTCCAACTCTGCGCGGAAACACGTCGCCGCGATGGGGTAGATGCCGCCCGATAGCCCTTTGCCGATGACCATGATGTCCGGCTCCACGCCGAAATGCTGGATGCCCCAGAGTTTGCCCGTGCGGCCCAGCCCCGCCTGGATCTCGTCCACGATCATCAGCGCGCCGGCCCGGTCGCACAACGCGCGGACCTGGGCGAAGTAATCCTTGTCGGCGATCGGCATACCGTAGGTGGCGGGGACCGTCTCAAAAATGACCGCGGCGGTCTCCTCGTTCACCGCTTGCTCCAGGGCGGCGATGTCGTTGAACGGGACCTGATAGAATCCGGGCGGCATGGGGCCGAAGGGTGCGCGGTACTTCTCGTCGCCCGCGGCCAGGGCCAGGCCGGTGTGGCCGTGGTATCCGCCTTTGGCCGAGATGATGTTGGGCCGCCGCGTGTACCCGCGCGCCACCTTGATGGCCAAATCCACCGCCTCGCCGCCGCCCACCGCGAAGACCGTATACGCCAGATTGCCGGGGGCCAGCTGCGCCAGACGCTCGGCCAGCACCGCCCGCTGCTCGCTGATAAGGTGATGGTTGCCGATGTCCAATTCACGCAGGCTACGCTCCAGGGTCGCGATGATTTCGGGGTTTCGGTGGCCCAGGTTGAACACGCCACCGTTGCAGTGGCAGTCAATCAGCCGCTTCTCGCCCGCCAGATCCCAAAGGTAGGGCCCTTCGCGCCTGCCCAGGGCAAACTCAATACCGGTGTCGCGGAAGAAGCGGACCTTGCCCGAGGATACATGCCGTGCGAAGAGGTTCAGGACTTCCTCTTTGGTGCGCGCGCCCACCAACCGAGAATCTTGGCTCATGGCATTCCCTCCTTTGCTGAAGAACAGTAGCCACAGATGCCTCTCACCGCTGACCGCGCGGAGACCGCAAAGAGGACAAACGAGGATTCTCCGCGGTCGCGGTGTGCTCCGCGTTGAAGCGCATGGTTTCGGCGCCCATCCTTGCCCGCCGAGGTGCCGTCGGCGGCTAAATCCATTCTAGCGAACGCCCGCAGGCACCGTCAAATCGTGAGAGCCTGTAGATTCGGTTCCAAAGTCTGTGGGTCGCGCCATAGGACAGGTGCGACGCACTTCCGAAAGTGCGTCGCACCTTGGTCACCAACAAAAGACGGAACCGAATCCAAATCAGCCTGTACTTGCCAGCGTTCCCAACCTGTGGTATATTTGCCGCGAAGAACCGAATATCGGCCAGGCTCTCCGAGCTGCGCGGCCTAAAGGCGACGGCCCATGGCGCGCAGCCGCAGCGCCCAGGGGGCAACCCCTCGGGCCAACGGTGCGGGTGGAAACACCCACGCCCCCCGTGCTCGGAAAGGAGAACCGCAGCCCTTTGTCCATGTCGGCTGCTCTTTCCGGGCAGCCGATTCGTTTTGCGCGGAGAGACCGAGGGAATCCGAAGCGCCGCAGGGGGCGAATCCTGCATTCGCCCAACCCGCGACGCCAGGTCCCGCCGAGGGAGGTACGCCATCAACGAGATTTGGGAGGGGCTCAAACAGGCCGTCCTGCTCTTGTGGCACCTGGACCCCGAGGTGCTGCAGATTGTGGCCGTATCGCTGCGCGTGTCGGGCACGGCCCTGCTCCTCAGCGCCACCATCGGCATCCCGCTGGGCGCGTGGCTGGGGTTCTCGCGCTTCGTGGGCCGCAGGCTCATGGTGGCGCTCCTCTACACGGGCATGGGGTTCCCGCCCGTCGTGGTGGGGCTGTTCGTGTACCTTCTCCTGTCGCAGAGCGGCCCCCTGGGTAGCCTCAATGCCCCGTGGCTGCCGCGCCTGTTCACCGTCGGCGCCATGGTCGTGGCCCAGGTCATCATCGCGTTCCCGCTGGTGGCCGGGTTCACCATGGCCGCCGTCAAGGGCGTGGACCCCAACCTGCGCCAGCAGTTGATCTCCCTGGGCGCGACCCATTGGCAGGCGACCCTGGCCGTGCTGCGTGAGGCCCGATTTGGCGTTATCGTCTCCATCATCGCGGGCTTCGGGAGCATTATCTCGGAGGTGGGCGCGGTCATGCTGGTTGGCGGCAACATCCAGGGCTCCACCCGCGTCCTCACCACGGCCATCGTCCTGGAGACCCGACGCGGCAACTTCAGCCTGGCCATCGCGTTGGCGCTCATCCTGCTCCTGTTGTCGTTTCTGAGCAACGTCCTCATGCTCCGCCTCCAGGGAAAGACCACATGAGCGAGTGGGTGTATCAGGGCGAGAACCTGCGGGTCATCTACGGTCGGCGCACCGTCCTGCGCGTGGGCCAACTCACCGTCAACGCGGGCGACCTCCTGGGCATCGTGGGGCCCAGCGGCGCGGGCAAGAGCACCCTGTTGCGGGTGCTGGCGCTGCTGGAGCCGCCCACCGAGGGCGTGCTGTACTTCGGCGGGAGGTCAGAACCGGTGCGCTGGCCGCCGCCCCTGAACCTGCGACGGCGCGTTACGATGGTCTTCCAGCGCCCGCTCCTGCTGACCGCCAGCGTTTTCCACAACGTGGCCTACGGCCTGCGCGCCCGCCGAGCCGACAACGTGCGCGCGCGGGTGGAGCAGGCGCTGGAGATGGTGGGGCTGGCCCACATGGCCCACGCGGCAGCGCACACTCTGTCGGGCGGCGAACTCCAGCGCGTGGCCCTGGCTCGCGCGCTGGTGCTGGAACCCGAGGTGCTCCTGCTGGACGAGCCGACGGCCAACTTGGACCCGTACAACGTGTCGGTGATAGAGGACGCGCTGAAGCGTTTGCGCCACCACAATCACACAACGGTCGTCCTGGTTACGCACAACGTCTTCCAGGCCCGCCGCCTGGCCGATCGGGTTATGTTCCTGCTGGACGGCGAGTGCGTGGAGACCGCCGATGCCGAGACGTTTTTTGAGTCGCCGAAAGACCCCCGCACGCGCGCCTTTGTGCGCGGGGACATGGTGTACTAGCGGGAGGGTCCCGGCCATGCGGATCAGATGCGCGCCGTTCGCGATTGTCCTCGCAATCCTGCTGGCGCTTCACGGCTGCGGCGCGGCCACGCCGCCCCAGAAACTCGTCCTCGCCACCACCACCAGCACCGCCGACTCGGGCCTGCTGGACTTTCTCCTGCCCGACTTTGAGGCGAAGTACAACTGCGACGTGCAGATTATCGCCGTGGGCACGGGCCAGGCGCTGGCTATCGCCGCCAAGGGCGACGCCGACGTGGTGCTGGTCCACGCCCGCGCCCAGGAGGAGGCTTTCGTGGCCAACGGCGATGGCGTCAGCCGCAGGGATGTGATGTACAACGACTTCATCCTCGTAGGGCCGCGGTCAGACCCCGCCCGCGTCGGGGGCAGCGCGACCGCCGCCGAGGCTTTCGCCCGCATCGCCCAGGCGCAAGCCCCCTTCGCGTCCCGAGGCGACGGCTCTGGCACCGAAGCCAAGGAAAAGGCCATCTGGCGGGCCGCCGGAATCACGCCCGACCCGGCTTCGGGCTGGTACTTCTCGCTGGGCCAGGGAATGGGCGACACGCTCCTGTTCGCCGGCGAGAAAGGCGCGTACACGCTGGCCGATCGCGGCACCTACCTGTCCATGCGCGACAAACTGAACCTGGCGATCTTCGTCGGCGGCGAGACGCCGGACAAGAACCCCGACCCGACCTTGCGGAATCCCTACGGCGTCATCGCCGTCAACCCCGCCAAACATCCCAACGTGAAGCACGACCTGGCGATGAAGTTCGTGGACTGGCTCACGTCGGCGGAGACCCAGGCGCGGCTTCTGGAGTTCACCATTGCTGGCCAGCCGCTG
This sequence comes from Chloroflexota bacterium, assembly GCA_014360805.1. Lineage (NCBI taxonomy): Bacteria > Bacillati > Chloroflexota > Chloroflexota bacterium. The sequence continues at coordinate 30,774 of JACIWU010000006.1, read as the reverse complement.
TTCTATCCGGATTCCGCCGAGTGGAAGGCGCGCTGATGGGCACGGCGGCGGCACGCGACTGGAACGCCTTTGCCGCCCATCCGTGCCCTTCGCGGATTGGGCCCTACGCCCCCATGCGGGCCTTGCGTTTGGCCAGCAGCCGCCGGATGCGGGCGTGGCGCTCCCGCGTCAGGGGATAGAACCACGCCATCACAATCGCGCAGGCGAGCAGGATTGCGCCCATCGGCCCCAGCATGAACCGAATGGCCCCCAGCGCCGACGCCGGTTGCGCGAATTGCGTAACCCCCTCGGGCGGGTTGCGATAGCCAAACCAGCCCAGCACCTGGAGCGCCAGGAAGATAGCCGCCGCGCCCGCCAGTTTCCGCACGAAGTTCTTGATGCCGTAGTAAATCCCCTCGCGCCGCTTGCCCGTGCGCAGTTCGTCCCACTCCAGCACGTCGGGGAAGATGGCATCGGGCAACACGTGCGCCGTCCCCACGCTGATGCCTGCCATCACCGCCAGCGCCAGCACGAATGTGGTCTGGAAGGGCCGCACCAGCAGCGTAACCAATTGCACCACGGCCCAGAACGCCATGGCGATGATGTAGGCCGTGCGCTTGGACAGTTTCCGCGCCAGGTACGTCCAGAACGGCAGCGATACCACCGCCGTGATGAGCAGCAGCCCCAACACCACCGACTCAATGGCCATCGGCCCGCCCAGGAAGTCCAGCGACGCCACCAGGTTGCCCTGCGACACCCAGTACGTGAGGAAGAAGGGCAACATGAGCGCCACCAGGTCAAAGGTGATCCAGTTGAGCATGTAGATGCCGGTGGCGAAGCGGAAGGGGATGTTGGCCCAGGCCGAGCGCACCGACTCGCGGAACGAGATCGTCTCGGCCAGTTGGGCGGGGGTGCGCGGCTTCTCGCGGACGACGGCGAAGATGAGCAGCCACGGGATGACTGCCAGCCCGCCGAACATCGCCGCGACGGTGATGTAGCCCTGCTGGAGCGTGCCGCCCGCCGCCAACGTGCTCTTCACCACCATCGGCCCCGCCACGGCGGTTACCAGCGACGCCAGCAGATTGAAGAACATGCGGTAGCCGGTAACGCTGGTGCGCTCGTCGTAGTCGGGCGCGATCTCCGGCGTCAGCGCCGCGTAGGGCACCGACACCAGGGTCTGGAACGTGTCGCTGAGCATGTAGGCCAGCATGACGGTGATGAACAGCGCGGCCTGGCTCTTCCACGGCGGCGCCCACCACAACGCCAGGAACCCCAGCCCGAATGGGACGGCAAACCACAACAGGAACGGCCTGCGCCGCCCCCACCGCGACCGCACCTTGTCGCTCAGCACGCCCACCAGTGGGTCGTTCACCGCATCCCAGATGATGCCGAGCAGCGCCGCGAACGACGCCAGCCGCGCGTCCAGCCCCACGACATCGGTCAGAAAGATGGCGTAGAAGATTTGCCGCAGGGTTCCAAAGGACGCGTAACTCCACTCGCCCGAACCGTAGACCAGTTTCACCAGCCGCGACAGCGGCCTCTCCTGTGTTGTCGTCATCTCCGCCTCCTTATAAGGTACGATAACCGCGAATAACGCGAATCCACGCGAATGGGTCAGGAGTTAGGATGTGGAGGAGCGGTGAGGCAGGGCTCTCTGTGTTCTTACCATACGCCTCCATTCCAACTTGTGCGGTGCATGGAAGTTCATCAGCAGTCCCACCTCCAGCCCGGTTGCTTTCAAATAGTTGAGAAGTTGCGCTTCCTCAACCGCGGTCAGTTGAGCAACGGCCTTGATCTCAACGATGATTTGGCCATAGACAACCAGGTCGGCAACATAGGTTTTGCGCAGAGCATGGCCCTTATACAAGATGTTGATCTCCTTCTGTGCTTCGTAGGGAATACGTCTCCGCGCCAATTCCCACTCCATGGCTTCCTGATAGACCGGCTCCAGAAACCCCGAACCCAGTTCGTTGTACACTTCCATGGCTGCGCCAACAATGGCGTATACCTCATCTTTGAGCAACAGGTCAGTCACACTCTCTTCCCCCTGAATTCGCGTTCATTCGCGGTTACGGTAGCCCGATGTTTCGCGTCAATTCGCGTCATTTGCGGCTCCCTCTGCCCTTCATCCCTTCGCGTCCATTCGCGTTATTCGCGGTTACCCGCGCGGGTGAGGCCGTCCAGCACGTCCAGCACCAACTCGCGCAGGTCGCCGCGATTGGGCAGCGTGCCCATCATGCCGTACATCGCCGCCGAGCGCCCCGTAGCCGACCCCGCGCTCTTGCCCATGAGCGCCGACGCCCCCGTCATAAGGCGGCTCACCCACGTTTCGGGCAGCAGCCGCGTCGCCGCGCCGGCCAGGCCCACCAGCAGCCGGTCGCGCACCTTGGCCGCGCTGATGCGCCGCGCCGCGTCGGTCGCCTCGGCCAAGTCGCGCAGGAACGCATCGGCCACCTCCGCGTGCACCGGCATCACCGTTACATGCAGACTGGGCGGGAACTGCTGACGGTCCAGGTGCCACCCGCGCAGCGCCATCTCATCGCCCACCTCGTAGATGTTCACCGTATCGGATGCCAGCGCCATGATGCTCATGTGCGGCTGGCCCAGCACCCGCAGGCCCGGAATCGCCTCCACGCCCGCGCGGATTCTTCCCACGGTGTCCATCACCAGGGCCGCCAGCGCCATGTAGCCCTCCTCGCCCAGGTAGTGCAGGATGGCCCACGCCGCCGCAATCGGCCCCGCGGGGCGCGTCCCCGCCATCGTCGGCGAGGCGTAGATGCCGCCGGGCCAATCGGTGTAGGCGAAAAACTGGTGGCGGCGCAGCGCGGCGTCGCGGTACAGGATCACCGACGCCCCCTTGACGCAGTAGCCGTACTTGTGCAAATCCGCCGAGATGGACGTAACGCCCGGCACGCGGAAGTCAAAGTCGGGCACGGGATAGCCCAACTTGCGCACAAAGGGCAGCATGAACCCGCCCACGCACGCGTCCACGTGGAACAGGATGCCGCGCTCCTGGGCGATGGCGGCCATGTCGGCGATGGGGTCCACGACGCCGAAGGGATAGGCGGGTGCCGATCCCACCATGAGGATGGTGCGGGGGGTGATGGCCGCGCGCGCCGCTTCCACATCGGCGCGGAAGTCGGGCCCGATGGCCGTGCGCACCGGTCGGACGTCAAAGTAGTGCGCCGCCTTCTCAAAGGCCGGGTGCGCCGTCAGCGGCAGGACCATCTCGGGCTGGCGGATGTCGGGGCGGTGGACCCGCGCCCATTCTCGCGCCGCCTTCACCGCCAGCAGGATGCTTTCCGTCCCGCCGGAAGTCATGTTGCCCACGGTCTGCTCGTCGCCCCCCAGCAGGTCGGCGCTCATGGCCACCACCTCGGCCTCCATCTGGCGCAGGCTGGGGAAGACCGACGGGTTCAGGCCGTTCTCGGAGAAGAACAGCAGCGCCGCCTCCTTGAGCACGTCGGTAATCTCCTCGCCAGCGTAGTACACGAGACTGAACAGGCGGCCGTCCTGCCACTTCACGTCCTTGTCGCGCAGCGCCCGCATGGCGGCCAGAACTTCATCTTTGGGGATGCCCTTTTCGGGCAGGCGATAGGGATTCACACTCATGCCAATGACCTCCCTTCTGCAAACGAGAAGATGCGCAGTTCCGCCAGCCAGGAATGCGGAACCCGATGCGCCCCCTAACAAGAACCCAGGGCGACATGGGGGGCAGCGCGCGCTCTCCAGATGCCGAGTGCCACCTTGCGCATGGCGCGCAGGCCCACCGTCAAGTGGCGCCGAATCAACCGAACCCTGTGCCCGCCCCAACCGAGCAGGCGACTCTCGCCAAGCCGTCAGTGCCGGCGTGCCGCGCCAAAGAGCGGATGACGATGCGTAGCCAGGTTCGCGATGCGGCTGAGCATCGCACCGTACGTGTAGCCCCTTTCCTTGGCCGCGTACACGGTGGAGGTCTCTCCACTGATGTCCGGATTTGGGTTCACGTCCAGCACGTAGAATGTGCCGTCGCGCAGCCGAATGTCCAGCCGCGCGTAGTCGCGACAGCCGAGCGCCCGATAGGCCAGCAGGCAGGTTCGGCGAAGACACGCATACTCCTGCGCGACCAGAGGCGCCGGCACCTTCAGCCCTATCTCCTCGTAAGGTCGCGTGCCCGGCGTGAACTTGGAGTCGTAGGAACAGAGGCGGTCGCGCATGTCCGTGAACTTGCTGAAATCCATCTCGGCGGGAGGCAGCATCTCAATGCGACCGTTGCCCCAGAGGGACACGTGCAACTCGCGCCCGTCAATGAAGTCTTCCACGAGGGCAGGCTGGTGGAACGTATCCAGCACGTAAGCGATTCGTCGCCGCAACTCCTCGGCGTTCACAACGACGGCCTGGGGAGTTACGCCCAAACTGCAGTGCTCCCGTGCCGGCTTGACGATGGCAGGAAAACGATGCCAACCATCCAGCCGATCCGAGTCATAGACGCGCCACACGGGGGTAGGCACACCCGCTTTGCACAACAGCGTTTTGACCCCATGCTTCTCCCAACTCCGCGCCAGCACGTCGGGCGGGGAACCCGTGTACGTGTACCCCTGGCGCTCCAACACCTCCGCCACCAAAGCCTCGCTGTGGGGTACGTCGGGGAGCGATTCGCACCAGTTGAAGACCAGGAATTCATTGGGGGCAAAATCTCGGAGACGCGCTGCCAAATCGGCATCGCGGACAGGCACGTTCACTACCGAATGGCCCTGTTCACGCAAGGCACTCTCCAGCGCGTTGACATCCGCAAGAACCTGATTCAGGTCCGAGGGCGAGAGCGTCGGATCAACGTCATGGAGTAGGAGGATGGGCAAATCGCAAGCGGGTTCGGGCGCTGGCATCTCCCTCCCTCTGTGAAATATGCGCCGATAATAGCGTATCGCGAGACTTCGGTCAAACTCACCGGCCCGGCGATGCCGACTCAAAGTCTGTTGGTAACCCACATTGCGAGAAGCACGGGACGCCGAAAGACCTCGCACCCGCGGGCGCACCCCACCCCCGCGCCTTCCGCTTCCCCAAGAGGGTGGGGTCTGTCCTCACCCCACCCCATTCGTGCTGATTCGTGTCATTTGTGGATGACGCCGGCCCCGGACAGGGCTAAACCCTCGCCCTGCGGCCAGCCCGCAGGGCTTCGCCCGTTCAGCCCGATGCTTCAGCGTCGGGCGGGCGCGCCACCCCCGCGCCTTCGGCATCTCCCGCTCCGCCAGCGCCGCACAGACCGGTTGGGCGATGGCCTCGTTCGGCCCGTGCCGGGCATCGGCTCACGCCATGCCGCGATTGCGCAGCCGTGCCCGCTCCCACGCCGCGAAGTCCTCGGGCGGGTGGACGATCTCCGCCTCGGGCTTCAGGTGCAGCGCGACGGCCCCCTCGGGGCAGCCGCTGGCGCACAGACCGCACCCGATGCACCGCGCCCGATCCACGGCGGCCACCGCGTCGCCGACGGCAATGGCCCCCACCTGGCAGCGGCTTTCGCAGATGCCGCAGCCGGTGCAGGCGATCTCGTCCACCACCGCGTAGTAGTTGGCCGCGGCCACCGAATCGGCCAGGCCGTACTCGGTGATGCCCCGCAGGATGCCGCAGCAGCACCCGCAGCAGTTGCACACGTAACTCACGCCCTTCGCCACGTTGCTCACGGTGTGCACCAGCGCCGCCGCCTCGGTCATGTCCAGCAGGGCCAGCGCCTCGTCCAGGGTGATGTCGTTCGGCTCGGGCGGCAGCGGGATGGAGTAGAAGACCAGGCACGTGTGCAGCGGCTTGTCGCACCCCTTGCCGATGAGTTTCTGCTGCACGCGGCAGATGCAGTCGCGCACGCGGAACGTCTTGCCGTCCATGAGCAGTGCCTTCACGTCATCGTAGGGCAGAATCCATTCGGTCTTGGCCGCGCCCCGCGCCGGCACCACGCGATGGAGCGCCGGCTGAACCCCCATGATGCCCGCCGTGCCGCCTGCCGCCATGTACTCCTCAAACAGGTGGGCGAACTCGTGATCCATCCGCTCCAGGTGCCCCTCGTAGATGCCCACGACGAACGGCGCCAGGCGGAAGCGGCGCTCGCCCTCGTGCTTGTCGCCCCAGACCAGGCCGCGCCGCGCCATGGCCTTGAGCGCCGGCAGCACCGTCTCCTCGGGCAGCCCCACCCGCGCGGCGATGGCGTCCACCGGCTCCATCTCGCCCGTGAGTCGCGCAGCCAGTGCCGCCTCTTCGGGGGCAAAGATCTTCTGCAGAATGCGCAGTTCCACGCCGGTGGCCGTTCGGGGGAAGCCGTTGGGCAAGCGGTTCAGCGCGTCGGCCAGGTGCTCGTACACATCGTCCATGGTCGCCTCCTTCGCGGGGTAAACGTCGTCCGTTGGGTGCCGGCGCCATTGTAGCGCAGGGCTGTGCGCGTGTCAATGCGCGTGCGCAAATGCGCCTTGACGCGCCGCGCGGGGGTGGGGTAGAATGGGGGCAGCGGTCGGACGATAGCCGATAGCCGTCAGCGGTCGGCGAGTCGTAGTCGTAGGGCGGCTATCCCTAGCCGCCGGTACGGGGGGTAGGCCATGGACGACAAAGAGTGGGGTTCTGTAGCGGACTGGGTCAAGGCGGGCATCGCCCTGGTAGGCCTTCTGGGCGCGCTGGCGTCCTACGGATTCCTGCCCGAGGAATTCGGATGGGTGTGGCCGGTGCTGGCTCTTATCGGCCTGGCCGGCGTCGGGCTGATCATCGCGCGGTTGCCGTCCGCCAGGCGCGCTGCCCGAGCGCGGCGGGATGCAGAGCGGAAGGCCCACGCCGAAGGCGACCGCAGCGTCGCCATCGCGGGCGACGTGAAGGGGAGCACCATCGTAACGGGCAACATCAAAGACAAGCGTTAGGGGCGCAGCACGCTCCGACCTGCGCTTGACAGGAGGCGCGCTATGGCAGACATCGCATCGGCCATCCGCGAGGCGCTGGAACGCCTGAACCGCAGGCAGGCTACAGAGGACGATCTTCGCCTGTTGCAGGAGGCCAAAGGCAAAGGTGTCATCCGCCTGGCCGTGGCTGGGGGACAACGCAGCGTGGCCATCGCAGGCGACGCGGAGGGCAGCACCATCCTCACCGGGGACATAGTCCTGACGAAAGAGGCGCTGGAATGGCTGTTCCCGCCCACCCTCTACACCCTCGGCGCGCCGGTGGCCGACTTCACCGGCCGCACAGCCGACATCGCCGAACTCACCGCCGCCCTCAAGCCCGATGGCCGCTGCGACTCGGCCCTCATATCCGGCCTGCGCGGCATGGGCGGCATCGGCAAGACCGAACTGGCCCGCAAGGTGGGCCAACTCCTCGCCGCCGACTACCCCGACGCCCAACTGGAGATCGCCCTCCAGGTCGGCGACGCGCCCAAGACCCCCGAGCAGGTCCTGGCCGAGGTGGTCCGCGCCTTCGCGCCGGCGGCCAAACTCCCCGACTCGCTCGGCGAACTCCAGGCGCTGTGCCGGCAGGTCATGGCCGGCGCGCGCGGGTTCCTGCTGCTGGACAACGCCGCCGACGCCGCCCAGGTGCGGCCGCTCCTTCCGCCGCCCGCGGGGTGGGCCGTCGTCGTAACGTCGCGGCGGCGGTTCGCCCTGCACGGGGCGTGCCTGGACAAGAACCTGGACGTCCTGTCGCCGAAGGACGCGGGGGACCTGATCCGCCGCATCCTGAAGGCGGGCGGGCGCGCGGTTACGGACGAGCAGGTGGCGAGGATCGCGGACCTGTGCGGGCGCCTGCCGCTGGCGCTGCGCATCGCGGCGTCGTTTCTGGTGCAGAATCGCACGTGGCCGGTGGAGGAATACATCGCGGCGCTGGAGGCGGAGCGGCTGAAGCATCTGGACGCGGAAGGCGAGGGGAGCGTGCGGGCGTCGTTGGAGGTGAGCGTGCGGCAGTTGGAGAAGCAGTCGCCGGCGCTGGCCCGGCGGTGGCGGCTGCTCGGGGTGTTCCCCGCGCCGTTTGAGCGGCAGGCCGCCGCCGCGGTGTGGGGCAAGGAAGGGGAGTTTCCATCCGAACTGCCCGATCTGGGCGAGGAAGTGCCGCAGGAGTTGCGCGACGTGGTAGCGCAACTGGTGTCCGCGCTTGCGGGGCAACGGGTTCCGGTCCCGCTGCCCGACGACGAAACCCGCGACGCCCTGACCGAACTGTACCGGTGGTCGCTGGTGGAGTACGACGAGGCGAAGGGGACCTACGCCCTGCACGACCTGCTGCGGGAGTACGCGCTGGCCGAGCCGCCGGAGGGGTTGGACGGGGCGCGGCGCCGCCATGCCGCATACTACCTGGCGGCGGGCAGCGCGGCCGACGACCTGTACAAGACCGACGCCGTGGAGGGGTTGCGGCGGTTTGACGCGGCGCTGCCGCACCTGCGGGCGGCTTGGGCGTGGATGAAGGAAATCTTCGGTAGGGGCGGGCCGGCGGCTCGCCCCTACGACAAGGCGGCCGCGCGGTGGCTGAGCGACTTCGCCAGCAGGATGGCCTACGTGCTGGATTTGCGGATGACGCCGAGGGAGCGGATACCGGTGCTGGAGGCGGCGCTGGAGGCGGCGCGGCATCTGGGGGACAAACGGGCGCAAGGGGCTCACCTCGGCAACCTGGGGCTGGCCTACGCCGACCTGGGGGACCCCCGCCGCGCCATCGGGTTCTACGAGCAGCACCTGGCCATCGCCCGCGAGACCGGGGACCGCTGCGGGGAAGGGGCGGCCCTCGGCAACCTGGGGCTGGCCTACGCCGACCTGGGGGACCCCCGCCGCGCCATTGCGTTCTACGAGCAGCGTCTGGCCATTGCCCGCGAGATCGGGGACCGCCGCGGGGAAGGCAACGCCCTCGGCTGCCTTGCCATCGCCTACCAAAGGCTAGGGGAGGCAGAGAAAGCGATACCGCTCTACGAACGTGCAATTGCCATAGCCAAAGAAATCGGAGACCAGCGTAATCAAAGCATTCATTCATGGAACTTGGGCTTGCTGGCGGAACAGCGAGGCGACTACGCCCGCGCCGCGGAGTTGATGCAGGTGCGCGTGGACTACGAGCAGGCCATCGGCCACCCCGACGCGGAGAAGGACGCCGCGTATCTGGCAGAGGTGCGCGCGAAGGCGGGGCGGTAGGGCACGGGGGCGGGAACCCCTCACATCCCCCTGGCCCCCTTCTCTCCCCGCAGGCGGGGAGAGAAGGGGGTGGCGCGTGCGAGCGGGCGGGCTGTCGTTCCCTCTCCCGCCGCGGGAGAGGGCTAGGGTGAGGGGCGTTTGCGCGGCGCACCGCGCAGGGGGACCCGCGGGTCGCCCCTGCGGGCAGGCCCAACACCCTTCGTGTGGATTCGTGTTATTCGTGGATGACGCCAGCCCGCAGGGCTTGGCCCGTTCAGCCTGATGTTTCCGCGTCGGGCGAACCTACGGGCAAACCCATGCGCCTTCGGCTTCTGACCCCGTCGCCCTTATCAAGCCCGATGGGCTGCGCTACATTGCGGCTACCGTGGAATCCCATCGGGGAGGCTGCCGTGCTGCGCAAAGCCATCGTGCGCTCATTTGACGCCAACGCGCGCGTCGCCGTGGTAGAGTACTGGGGCGACGCCGACCGCCGCACCGAGTCGGTGCGCGTGGCGACCCACGTGGACGCCGCCATGCTCGCCCCGGGCGCGCTGGTGGAGGTCTGGGCCAACCCGGCCGACCCGCCCGACCAGGCCCTGATCGTCGCGTCGCGCGCGGCCCTCGCCAGCCCCGATCAGACCATTCAGCACGCGCACGACCGCCTGGACAATGCCTTCGGCCCGGCGTCGCTCGCATCCCGATGGTACAACCGCGTCGCCGCCCCGTCGTCGCCCAACGTCCACGACACCGAGTTCACCGCCAGCCCCATCGGCGCCAACGGCTGGGCATGGGCCGCGGAACCCGGCGCGGCCACCGGATCGGGCTGGAGCGTGAGCATGTACCCACACTGGCTGTACGTTTGGCAGTCCACCGGCGCGAACCCGAACCCCGCCGAACTGCGCTGCACGGACCCGGGCAAACTGCCGCGCTACAAGATGGCGCTCGTGTTCTTCTATCCGGCCACCAGCGCCAAATTCGTGCTCCGTTCGGTGAGGGACGCCGACAACTACACGGAGTTTGAGATGTCGGGCGCGGGCATCAAGGGGTACAAGTGCATCGGGGGCGTGCGCACGCAGGTTGGGAGCACCGTGCCCATCTACCCCATGTACTACTTCCTCATCCTGGGCAACCTGGCTTCGGGCGACTACCTGACGTGGCAGTGGGGCACGCCGTGGGGGGCGGGGTTCGTCAACTTCCCCGCCGACTCGTCGCCGGGCCTACGCGCCGCCGACATTGCCTACTACTCCCTGCAGTTCTACCGCGGCACCATCAACTTTGAGACGTTCATGGTGGACGCGGTGCGGTTCTGGTCGTAGCGGCGGGGCTAGAAGATGCGGCGCGACTTCCAGAGGAGATAGAACACGCCGCCGAGGACGAGGATGAGCAGAAGGCCGCGGCCGCCCACGCGCCGATAGATTTCCCCTAACAGCACCAGCACCAGAAACCAGCCAATGATGCTGCGCGCCTGCTGCCACAGGTCGGCGCGCGGGGCGTCGGGCGGCGCGGGGCGCGACACCGCACGGGCGCGGCGCGCGTCGTAGGCGGCGCGCAGCGACGGGTCGCTGAGCACGCGGTGCGCCTCGTTGATCTGCTGCATGCGGGCCGTGGCATCGGCACTCGGGTTCACGTCGGGGTGATACTTGGCCGCCAGCCGCCGATAGGCCGCGTCAATCACCTCCGGCTCGGCGTTGGGGTGCACCTGTAGAATGGCGTAGTAGTCGGGTTCCTGCGTCATGGCGCAAGTATAGCGGCAATGGACCGCGCAGCCAAACTTCGGGCATGGACGCGAATTGACGCCCCGCGACGGCGCTGCTACAATGCCATTGCCCCGCCGAGGGACATCGCCCGTAGGAGGCCCCATGCCGAGCGAAAACGTAGAGGTGGAACTCCGCTTTGACCTGACGGATTACATCCGCGCCACCACGCGCCTGCTGTTCACCCAACCCACATTTGTCGCAATCCTCACCCTGACCGCAGTGGCGATTGTGTACGCGATGTACCTGGCCATACGCGACGCCGCGGCCATGGGGTTCGGGCGGGCGCTGCTGGCCCAGGCTCCTATCCTGCTGTTCCTGCTGGTGCCGGTGGTGCTGTGGTTGTCGCTGCGGCGGCAGGGCGCTCGCGTCATCGCCCGCCAGCGCGCCAACAACGAGCGCATCTTCTACGTTTTCTCCGACGACGGGTTCGTGCAGCGCGTTACCTCGGATCGGGGGCGCAACGAGCAGACGGGTACGTGGGACACGTTCGCCAAAGTGGTGGAGACGCCTCACGATTTCCTGTTGCTGCTGCCTCGCCAGGGGGCGGTCTTCCTGCCCAAGACGTGCTTCGCCTCGGATGAGCAGGTCGCACGCTTTCGGGAGATCGTGCGGCGCGCCCTGGGCGATCGGGCGAAACTGCGCCGCGAAGGGTGAGGGCGACCCCTCACCCTGGCCCTTTCGTCGCGAGCGGGGCGAGGGGACAGCGGGGCGGCTATGGAAAGCCGCCCTACATGTTTTGCGTGCGCGGGTCATTCCTCACCCTAACCCTCTCCCCGCAGGCGGGGCGAGGGGACGGGCGGGCGGCTATGGAAAGCCGCCCTGCGTGTCCGGCGGTGGAGGCGGTACGGCGGCCCGCGCTCATTGCACGTTGGTCTGCACCACCAGGCGGATCATGTTGTAGCCCACGCTCCAGGGGTACTGCCAGAACGCATAGTGCTCTTCCCAACCGAGGCCGCGGTCGTAGAAGTTCGCCCCTATTGGGATGATCGCCGAAGAGTCCATGGTAACGGACGGCGTTGTGCCCACGGTGCCGCTCTGGTAGCGAATGGCGACGAGCACCGGCTGGGGACTCAGCAAGACGAGTCCTGCCGACGAGAGGTCCACGGTGGCCCAGTTCGGATGGAAGGTTGTGATCGTCTGCGGAGCGCCTTCGGCCAGGAGGGGGCCGGGAGTGCCCCCGCTCATGGCGTAGATCTGCGGCTTCACGACAACGCTCGTCGCGCCGCCAACGGGGTACAGCATCACCCGCACCGACACGGGCCGGATTGGGTACAGGGCGGGCGCGGCTTCCAGCACGATGGCCACGGCGTCGCCCGATGTGGAGGCCTCATTGTACCCCTCGGCTGCCCCGTTGTCGCGCGCCAGTTCCGACAGCGCGGGTGTGCGCGTGGGCGTGCGGGTGGCGGTGCGCGTCATGGTGGGCGTTCGCGTCGCCGTGGGTGTGGGCGTGGGCGGCGGCAGGTTCCACTGTTGGAAGATGATTGGCAGCCATAGCCGCGCCTGCGCGCCGGGCACCCAGGTGGGCGATGGGCCGGGGGTGTTCGTCGGGCGGCGCGTGGGCGTAGCCGTCGCCGTGGGGGTGCGGGTGGCGGTGGGCGTGCGCGTGGGCGTAGCCGTCGCCGTGGGGGTGCGGGTGGCGGTGGGCGTGCGGGTGGGGGTTAGTGTCGGCGTTGGCGTAGCGGCCGCCGGATACACATACGCGATGGCCGCCTCATCTTCCGCTTCCAGGGAACGCTTCTTGGTCTCGCCCGCACCGGCGAACCCGTACATGGTCTTGTGCGTGTCGGGGGAGCCGTACAAGTCCAGCAGCACCAGCGAATGGCCCAACTCGTGGGTGGCGATGTTCTGGACGTCCATGGTGCCGGGCGCGCCGTTGGTGCTCCAGGTGTAGGTCAGGTCGTTGAACACGATGTCGGACTCTATGATCGTGTGCGGGTCTGATGTGTACCACCAGAAGTAGTTGGTGGCGATGGAGCCTGTGTCGCGGTTGACCCACGAGATCACGTTCTGGCCGTCGGCGGTGGCGTCGGATTTGGTCGTCGTGCCGCCATCACGGAAGAAGAAATCGGCTCCGGCCACGCTGCTCCAGGTGTTCATGGCGGCCAGGACGGCGTCCAGTTCGTCGGTGGTGTCGGTCGTGTTTGGGTTGACATAATAGAAATTGGGCATGGGCTGAGGATAGGCGCCCTTGGGCCATTTGGCCCCCGCGTAGGAGTAGGTTACCGTGAAGTTCACCGCGTTGCTGGTGCCGCCCGCCGTTACGACGCGAACCGGCCCCGAAGACGCCCCGCCCGGGACGCGCACGCGAATCTGCGAGTCGGACCACGACACGACGCAGCCCTGCACTCGTTGGGAGCCGACCTGGAGGAATTCCACGCGGCCGGTGCCCTGGGTTGCGCCGAACCCGGAGCCGTTGATGGTAACCAGCGTGGAAGTGTCGGCGCACCCCGTGCCGGAACTGCGCAGTTCGTCCTGGTGCGCGTGGCCGATGGTGGGGGTGATGCCCGTGATGACGGGCGCTGCCGCGGAGGCGGTGAGGTCCACGGCCTTGGCTTCGGCCCACAGCGCGTCGGGGACACGCACGCCGGGGACGCCGGCGAGTTCGCGCAGGAAGTCGGCGAGCGGCATCGGCGCCAGGTCTTCGCGGTACACGCGCCCGCGGTCCACCCAGAAGCGGCCCTGGAACCCGCCCACGGTGCGCAGGTCGGTGTCCCGCAAGAACAGGATGACGCGATCACCCACGCTGAACGTGGCCACGTCGGATACGCCTAGGGCCAGCCCGTCCACCTCGCCGCCGGGAATGTCAAAGGAGTATTGGGTGGGAACGCCCTCGGGCTGATTGGAAATCCGCCCTGCGCTATCCTTCAGCACATGCTCCACGCGCAGGGTAACGGTGGTTACGATGAGCGTGTGGGCGGCGTTCCAATGCGGGGCCAGGCCGACGACGGTGCCGACGATGCCGGTATCGCCCTGCTCGGCGATTTGGCGGATGGAGAGCGGCTGCACGGCGGCCGAGGCCCCGGGCGCGGTGGCCAGCGCCACGATGAGGCAAACCCAAACAAGGGCGCCGATTCGCTGCCATCGGCGCCGATGGGCACGAAAGAGATTGTCCATGGGAATCCCATTCCTCCGGCGGTGAGTGTAGCCTATGGGCGACCGGCTGTCAAAACACTCGACGCCATAGACTATAACGCAGTTCCCATGAAAAAGCCACGCCCGGAGGGCCGGACGTGGCTAGCGGATGCCGAACTGGTGGCGAATCGCGGGCTTGCCTACTGCGGGTCGCCGTCCGCCTGGAGTTTGTACGACGCAGCGTCAGAGTAATTGCGCCCAAAGAATGGGATGTCAAACGCACCGACCTGCGATGGGTTGAGGTCCTCCGGGTCCGTGAAGGCCGACTCGCACCCCACCACGATGCCCTGAGCGTTGTACAACGTCCCCGCCACCTGCACCCACTCTACTGTGGAGCCGTGGTCGTTGCGCACCTGCCCCGTGAGGTGGTACTGGCCAAAGGCGTCCACAGATCCGGTGTGCGACAGGAATGTCAGGTTCGGCCATTTCTCGCCCATCACCAGACCGTCCGGCTGGCCGAACTCGTAGTACACCCACCCTGTTGGGTTCTGCAGAAGAGCGTGGAAACAGGTTGTCTCCCCCGCAGGCAGGTCGTCCAGTGGCGTCCATCCCAGATTCGCGGTGATTAGCCGCCCGCTGCCATCGTAGAATGCGATGGGAACATCCACCAGCCAGAAGTCGTTGGCCGTGTTGTTGAACACCTCGCCCACGATGTGCAGCCAATCTATCTCGTCCACGTAATGAGAGTAGTTGTCCAGCACATGCAGCCCTTGCGGCATTCCGCCGGGCGTTGCGGTTGGCGTGCGCGTCGGCGTTCTTGTTGGCGTCCGCGTCGGTGTCCGCGTGGCGGTGGCCGTGGGCGCGGGTGGCTGTTCCCTGGCAACCTCTACCCACGCCCCGTTCCGGTATTGCTCCAGCCAGGACCACTGTGGGATGACGTCGCCGTGAGCGTCAAAGCCCACATAGGTGCCGACCACGCCCTCGTAGTTGCTCGTCGCGGCGATGAAATCCCGAATCACGGCAGGGCTGGTGCTCTGCGACCGGACCATGGCGGAGATGATGATGCGGGCGGTATCATAGGCAATCGCGCCGTGGACACCTGGATGGTCAGGTTCGTTGGGAAACCCGGCAGCCAGGTAAGCGTCCAGGAAGCCCTGCCAGCCGGGCATGTCCTGGAAGCGTCGGAACGACATGGCGATGTAGTCGCCTTCGGCTGCCGCCCCGGCCGTGTTGGCGTAGTCGGTCAACACCGACTCGTCGTTCGTCCGCGACATCCAGCCGACGGGCACATCTGTCATCCCCAGGTCGCAGGCGATTTGGCTGAACAGGCCGGCCTCCACCGGCCCCGAGAGCGACAGGTTCGCGATGGCATCCGGGCTTTCCGCCTGGATAGCCGCCAGCGTGGCCGTGAATTCGTCGGTGCTGTTCACCGCGCGCCGGCTGGTGATGGTGCCGCCCAGCGCCGTGAAGGTCGCCGCGTAGGAGTCGCCCCACCAGGGCACCGCCGGGCTGCTGTCCACGATGGCGCTTCGGGACAGGCCTGCAGAGTTGCGCAGGTAGGTTGCCAAGAGGGTCGGCGGAGTGCCATCATGGGGCACTGTTCGGAAGGTCGTGTTGTAGCCTAACAGGGTCAGTTCCGGATTGCTGGACGAAGGGGAGATCATAGGCACACCGGCAGCGTAGTAAATGGGCTGGGCGGCGATGGATTCGGCGCTGCACGTGTGTCCCACCACAGCAACCACCCCGGCGTTGATCAGATCATTGGCTGCGCCTGGAGCCAGTTCCCCGTTGCAGGCGCTGTCCGCGGCTACCAGTTCCAAAAGGTAGGACGTTCCTCCGATGCGGACGCCGCCGGCGGCATTCGTCTGGTTGATGGCCAGTTGCACAGCGTTGACCTGCGGCCATCCCACATAGGCCGCTGGCCCACTGAGATCGGCAGCCACCCCAATCCGGATTACCTGCTGGCCGGGAGTTGGCGTCCGCGTCGGTGTCCGCGTGGCGGTGGCCGTGGGCGCGGCGGACATATTCCAGTCCCGGAAGGCGATGGGCAGCCAGACCCGCGCCTGTGCCCCAGGCACCCACGTGGGCGACGGGCCGGGGGTGTTCGTCGGGCGGCGCGTGGGCGTGCGCGTCGCCGTCGGCGTCGGAGTTCGCGTGGCCGTGCGCGTGGGTGTGCGGGTAGGGGTCCGCGTCGCCGTCCGCGTTGCCGTCGGGGTGCGCGTGGGTGTGCGGGTAGGGGTCCGCGTCGCCGTCGGCGTCGGCGTTGCTGTGCCCGCGCTCCCAGGCGTCGCGCTCCACGTTCCCGACTGGGTCAGGTAGTAGTAGCAAATGTAGGGCGGATACGGCAGCCCTACGATGATCTGGTGATTGGTGAATGCGTAAGTCCCGCTGGCCGCCGTCGGTGACGAGAACTGGCCGGTGAACGAGAAGGTGCTGGTGCCCCCGCTGAACTGCCCGCCGGTAATGCTCCCCGGACCGTATAGCGTGATCTCGGTGGTGCCGGTGGCGTTGCCGCAGGTGGTCGCGACGAAGTCGGTCTTCAGCCGGAAGTTGGCCCACTGCGCGCCGCCTCCCTGCACGTCAAACGACATGGGCTGGCCTCGGCTGGTAGTGCCCGACCACGGGCCGGTCGCCGGCGCCCCGCCCGATGGCGTTGCCGTCCGCGTGGGCGTGGGCGTGGGGCTGGTCGCCGCCTGCCCGGTCGTGCGGATGCGGATGGCCACATCTTGCGAATGGTTGGCGCCCAGGTCGGTCCACGATGTCCCGTTGGCGCTGATATACGTGCGGCCGGTCTCGTGCGGCCCGTCTCGGTCGGAGGCCACGGGGTACGTGTAGGATTGGTTGGTAACCTTCACCACGGCGATCACGTCATCCCCGGCGCTGACCGGCACCGGCGCGTCCAGTGCAACCGAATGGTATCCCGGCTCGTTGAAGGCGTTGTTCAACTTCTGGGCCAACAGGTTGCTGAGCGTTGTCCCGTTGAAGTCGCCGTACAGGTACACATCCACATCGGTAGTCCTGTCGGTCGTCCAGAACTCCACGCGGGTTACATTTGTGTTCGTGGGAGGGTAGAATTTGGCAAGACCCCACAAGGTGGTAGTTCCGACACCCCAAGAAGAGCCCTGCCATCCGGCTTCGTCGTAGTATAGGATGCTGCCGTTTGTGTCGTAGTTCTGCCAGTCGTAAATGAAAGCAGAATTCCCCCCGATCTTAGCCGACCCGTAGGCGATGGTGAAGTAGCCGCGCTCGGAGCCGAAGCCGCACGTCCCGCCCCAGTTGGTGCCCCACGAGTTTTTCACGATCCACGCGCCGGTTCCGCCCGCGTGCGGTAGCGAGTCATCCCAGCCGATGATGAGCACACCGTGGTTGGGGTTGCCCGATCCGGTGTAGTAGAGCGTGTAACTGCCGTCGTAGGCGCTGAATTCCCGCTGCCAGGCGTTGTTGGAACTGCCCGCGTACATCGTGGTCATCACCGGCCCGTAGGTCATGATGTAGTTCTTCAGCGTGTTGGTATCCGGTATGGCGTTGCCCGAGACGATGCGCCAGTCTAGCAGGGTCTTCTGGTACGGGCAGCCCGTGGTGCAGGGCACGTCGGAAGGCACGTAGGGGTCGCACGATTCCAGCACAGTGCCGGCTTGTGAGAAGAAACTCGCCATGCGGTAGTAGTTGCCACCGCCGCAGGAGCCGGCATACCAGTCGCACTCTTTGGCGTTGTTCTCCGAAAAATCCCACGTGCCTGCGTTGTCAATGAGGAGTTTGGATTCAAAGGCGGCGATGCTGGCGAAGGCGTAGCATGCGCCGCAGGGGTTCTGGTTTTTGACCGACGTTACCTTTCCCTGCTCGCGCCAGTCAAAGCGCGATAGGTTCGCCGCAGGGGCGGGGCCATCCCAGGTGGCGTGGAAGTGCGAGAGGTTTACCGGCGGAGGAATGTAGCCGCCCTGGGGATGCGGCTCATAGGGTTCGGGGGGTGCAAGAGGCGCTTCCTGGAACACGATCTCCGCTTCGGCCGGGGCCTGCGGCGCGGGGGGACTCATCGCTTCGGCGGCGAGTCCCAGCACCAGGGCGACGCCCACCGCGACAGACACCCAGGCCAGCACGATGCGGCCGCGGGGCCCGCGTAGGCGCAACATATCGGTACCCATGTCCCTACTCCTTTCACTGGGCTGCAGCCGGAGTGGGCTTTGAGCATGGCGCCGTCGGACGGGCCTGCGGGGTTAGAAGCGCGCCTCCCACTCTCCCACGGCAGCACGGATCAACTCGCGGATGGCGATGTCTGGAATGTCGGCGGGGCTGTCGTACAGGACGCCGTCCACCTCCACGCGCACGATTCCTTGTCCGTCGGTGCGGAGATGAACGGACATGTCAATGCTTTGCTCCTTGCACCTTCGCTGGATAATCTGCTCAATGTCCTCTACAAAAGAGCCGGCCGCCCCGCCCGTGGTGCGCGAACCCAGCCCTCTGCCGAGCACCGCCAGCCAGCCGCCACTCGGAGGCGCGGCGAGGTTGGCCGCCTCCAGTTGGGCGAGAAACGCCTGCTGGGCCAGTTCCCGCGCCGGCGCGTAGTACTTGCCGGTGCTGGGCGCCTCGGCGGCTGCCGTGGGCGGGCTGGTCTTGGGCGGAGGTGCCTGCGTGGCCGTCGGCTCAACGAACGCGACGAGGTCGCCGGCGGCCAACATCAGCGCGCGACGCGTGGCCGCATCGTCCACATCCTTCATGCGCCGGTACGTGCGCCCCCCGATGATCACCTCCATGCGGCCTGCCCATCCGCGGCGCCGCAGCACGATCTCGGGCGGCGGGGCCATCTCGCCCTTGTCGGTCCTTGTCGGCTGCGGGCGCGTCCGGCGCAGGTAGATCAACAACGCCACAATGAGGAGGATGATCGCGAGAAATGTGGCGATCAGCAGGTACATCAGTTGCTGCTGGCTCCAGGCGCTCAGGTCCAGAGTTCGCATGGCCGCTACTCCGCAGGGCCACGGGTTTCGGGGGGCAGCCCTACGCGCCCATTATAGCACCGGGTGGTGCGGAGGTCAATGGGACAAGAGGTATATCCGACTCCGTCTCGTGTGGGCGACCAATCTGCGACGCACTTCGGGAACTGCGTCGCACCGATGCAAATGGCGCGGCCAATGAACTTTGGACCCGAGTCGGAGGCATAAATCCGGGTCCGTGGAAATCGCGAGCGGGGCGGGCGGGCTGCCCCTCACCCTAGCCCTCTGCCCGCAAGCGGGGCGAGGGGGCGGGCGGGCGGCTATGGAAAGCCGCCCTACGTGTTCTCCCCGTGCGGGCGGGGCGAGGTTAGGATGCGACGTACCCAAAACCGCCTTGCAAGCGTTGAGATTTTGTGCTAGAATACGCTCAGAGTGGCCGCGGTTCTTTGCGTCCTCATTACGGAATATTGCGCCCCTGTGGGGCGAGATGGCCCCGCCCCACTCACTCCAAACGGCTTCTCCAATCGTGTGTGCCGCGTGTGCGGCGTATCCACCCAGGCGCACTGCGCCCCACAAAGCGAAAGGAGTAGGGACATGGAACGGAAGCGGATTCTCATGGGTGTGGTTTTCCTCGTGGCGGCTCTCGTCTTGGCAGGAGCGGTGGGGTTGACGCTGGCCCAGGGGCCAGGGGAGGACGACGACGTTCTGCCTCAAGGCGACGTGGGCGTGGCAACCTCGCTGGATGATGTGATTCCCATTCAGGGGCGGTTGCTGGACCGCAACGGCAACCCCATCAACGGCACGCGCACCATCGTGATGACCTTGTATGACGCGGCGACAGGCGGCACAGCCCTGTGTTCAGACTCAGACAATGTTACGGCAGTCAACGGGTTGTTCAACGCGTACATGGATTGGTGCGAGGCCTCAGACCTGAACGGGCGACAGGTGTGGCTGGGTATCAAGGTGGGGAGCGATGCGGAGATGACGCCTCGGCAGAAGATCTACGCGGTGCCATACGCGTGGAGCCTGCGGCCCGGGGCGGTGATCAGCGAGACGTCCACCGGCGCGATCCTGAACGTGTTCAACCACGGGAGCGGCTGGGGGCTGGACGCGTACAGCAAGGGCCATGACGCGGTGCACGGCCGCAGCGACGCGAACAACCACGCGGGGGTGTCGGGCGAGAACTCCGGCGGCGGGATCGGCGTGTATGCGTGGAGTGAAGGCGCGGGGTTGAGCGGGCCGGCGATGAAGGCGGAGGCGGGGGGCGCGAGCGGTATTGCGCTTCACGCGGACGCCAACAGCAGCGACGCCTCGGTGGTCATCCATAACCGGGGTACCGGGCTACTGCTGAAGGGGTTTGGCGGGGACGGCGGCGAGGACGAAATCCGCATCAACAACAACGGCTCCATTGAGACCAAGGCCGACTCGTATATCTTCATCCCCGGCACGCAGATCATCAAGAACCTGAGTAGTGACACCACTCGCTGGGATGTGTATGCGAACGGGTCAGTCAGAATATGGCGCGGGTCCGAGCCGGGCTCCAAGACGGTGTATCTCTCCATCGTCCTGCCTGCCGTGTTGTACGGCCAGCCCGTGGACGTTGAGAGCATAACCGTATACTACAAGTGCGAGGACGGGAGTAAGGCGTATATCAGCTCAACATACTTGACAAAGCAAACGAAAGCGGATTCCTGGGTTACTCTCGTTTCTAATCTCACTGACCACAAGAGCACTACGGCGACGTCCTACACGCTAGCGGTGAACAATGTCCTGTCGGCAAGCCAGGGCATTCTCGGCCTGTACTTCAACTTGTACTTCGCCGACGACAGTACCTACATCCAGTTGGGCGGCGTGCGCATCCAACTCGGCCATCACCACCTGTACTAGGAGGGCGGCCATGAGACGCAGATTCGCGCGCATGGGGCTGCTCCTTGTGGTGGCCGTGGCGCTGGCGCTGGGGGCCGTGGCGATGACGTCGTCCAACTACCGGCTGGACTGGTTCACGCCAGGGACGAGCAATGGCGGGGGCACGTCCACGTCGTCCAACTACGTGGCCCACTTTACCGTAGGGCAGACGGTCATCGGCACGATGACAAGCGCCAACTACAAGGCGAACCTGGGCTACTGGTACGGGCTGGTGCGCATCTTCCGGCGGTTCCTGCCGGTGGTCATGGACAACCAGGCGTACTAACGGTGTGCCGTTTCAGGCGGGCGACGGGAGCCAGACCGTGAAGGTGCTGCCCTTGCCGGGGGCGCTCTCCACGATGATGCGCCCGTTGTGGGCCTCGGCGATCCACTTGGCGATGGCCAGGCCGAGGCCCGTCCCGCCTTTGCCGCGGGTGCGCGCTTTGTCCGAGCGATAGAACCGCTCAAAGATGTGCGGAAGGTCTTCGGGCGGGATGCCGATGCCGGTGTCGGCGACGGAGATGCAGACCCAGCCGGGCTCGCGCTGGAGGGACAGGGTTACCTCGCCGCCCGTTGGCGTGTACTTCAGCGCATTGTCCACGAGGTTCAGCAGCAACTGGCGGAGGCGGTCGGGGTCGCCCATGACGAGCGCCTGGTCCTCTTCGCCCAGTTTCACCTTGACGCCCTGGGAGAGCCTTTGCGCCTGGCGGTACACGTCCAGCAGGAGGGTGTCCAATTCCACCGGCTGGAACTCCAGTTTGACGCCGGCATCGGCCTGGGCCAGCAGGAGCAGGTCGGTAACCAGGCGCGACATGGCGCCGATATCCGCCTCTATGGCGCGGAGGGCCTCGCGGCGGGCGTCGGGGTCTTCCAGCGCGCCGCGGCGCAGCAGGTCCAGGTTGCCCTGAATCGTCGTCAGGGGCGTGCGCAATTCGTGCGACACGTCGGCCACCAGGTGCTGCTGCGCGCGGAACAGGTCTTCCAGCCGGCCCAGCATCTCGTTGAAGGTGGCCGTGAGGCGGCCCACCTCGTCCTGGACGGTTGGCTCGGGCAGGCGGCGGCTCAAGTCCTCGGCGCGGGTGATGCGCAGCGCCGCCTGGGTTACCTGGTCAATGGGGCGGAGGGCGGCCCGCGCCAGCACGAACCCCACGATTCCCGCCGCCAGGATGGCCAAAAACGAGCCGGCCGTGAGCAGGCCCGCCACCCGCCGAAGCGTAGCGTCCACGTTCTGGAGCGACGCACCCACCTGCACCGTGCCGACGTTGTTGCGCAGCACCACCAGCGGCGTGCTGAAGATGCGCACGCGCGCGTTGCCCGCCCGAACGGTGGCCAGCACAGTCTCGCCCTGGCCGGTCTTCTGGAGGGTCTCGCTGTCCAGGGGCAGGTTCTGGTCGCCGAGATTGGCCGAGCGCGCTGCGATGATCCCATCGGCGCGAACGATCTGCCAGTACGTGTCCGGCGTGGCGAAAGCGTCCATCGGCGGGAGGCGTACCCGTCCCGAAACCAGCACCGACAGGGGGTTGTTCTCGGCCCGAATGGATATGACGATCTGATCGGCCAGGGTCTGCACCTGCCGGTCCACGTCGGCGTAGGTGCGGTAGGCCAGCACCGCGTACACGGCCACGTCAAAGACCAGTAGCACAAACGCCAGTAGTCCCACGTACCACAGGGTCAGCCGCGCGCGAATGGGCATGGCCTTACTCCTCGCGGAGGACATAGCCAACCCCCCGCACGGTGTGGATGAGCCGAGGCTCGCCGCCCGCCTCCAGTTTGGCGCGCAGGTAGCGGATGTACACCTCCAGGATGTTGGACTCGCCGCCGAAGTCGTAGCCCCAGATGCGGTCGTAGAGGACGTCGCGGGTGAGGACATGATTCGGGTGAAGGAGGAACAACTCCAGCAGGTCAAATTCCTTGGGCGTGAGTTCTATGACGCGGTCGCCGCGGGTTACCCGTCGGGTGGAGGTGTTCATCGTCAGGTCGGCGAAGCGAAGGACTTCTTCCTGCTCCGTGCGCTGGCGGCGGCGCAGCAGGGCGCGGATGCGGGCCAGGAGTTCCTCAAAGGCGAAGGGCTTCACCAGGTAGTCGTCGGCTCCGCTGTCCAGGCCGGCCACACGGTCGGCCACGGCACCCTTGGCCGTGAGGATGAGGATAGGCACGTCGCTGCCCGCCCGCAGGCGCCGACACACCTCCAGCCCGCTCATGCCCGGCAGCATGAGGTCCAGGATGACCAGGTCGGGTTCGCGGTCGCGCGCGCTGGCCAGCGCCGACTCGCCATCGGCCGCCACGTCCACGGCGTACCCTTCAAAGGCCAGGCCCCGCCGCAGCAGGTCGGCGATCTTCGTATCGTCTTCCACAACCAGGATGCGCTCTGCCATATCCCTACCGGCAGGATCATCCGCGAACCTGTCTGTTCATTCGTGTGTATTCGCATCCGTTCGCGGATAGAGATAAGGCCGCCTTTGGGTGGCGGCCTTGCTTGCAGGTGGGCGAAACAGGGCTCGAACCTGTGACCTCCTCGGTGTAAGCGAGGCGCTCATCCCAACTGAGCTATTCGCCCGCAGCGAGTATATTATACGGTGGGTGCGTGATTCTGTCAATCGCGTTGTGTTCATGGGCGGGCGACCCCTCACCCTCACCCTCTCCCCGCAAGGCGAGGCGAGGGGATTGGGCCCCTCACCCTCTCCCTCTCCCCGCAAGGCGAGGCGAGGGGATTGGACCCCTCACCCTCACCCTCTCCCCGCAAGGCGAGGCGAGGGGACGGGCGGGCGGCTAGGGAAAGCCGCTGTATGTGTTTGAGCATTGTTGAAGACCCTTGGTCTTTGTTTTCCATTTGCGTGGATTCGTGTTATTCGCGGTTACAACTCCGCAGGATCGTTTCGCTCGCGATGGCAGTTGGGGAACTAGGAGGCGAGGTCGGCAAGCGCCATGAGCGCGCGGGGCCAAACCCCCGCGCTACGGGCACGAAGCCCCGGAGGGGCTGGTGGCCCACAGGGCTTCGCCCGTCAGGGCGTCGAGCAGGGTTCCATGCCCGTCCTTTGTTTTCCATTTGCGTGGATTCGTGTTATTCGCGGTTACAACTCCCCGGGATCGCTATGCCCGCGTTGTCAGGCGCGAACGAACTTTGCAACCAAGTCGGCGTATCCGCGCGCCCGCCTGCCGCGTTACAGTTGGTGAGCCCCCCACGGGGCGCGCTGCGTCCACCGCCGGCCGCGGCCCGCCCCGGTACGTTTGTAGTACCTTTTCCCCATTGTTGCGACGGCCAAAACGAATAGACTGTATTCTAGGGGTCTTACATCCGACACCAGGAGCGATTGCGACATGAGGACAAGCCGATCTCGCTTTCTCTGGATTGCGGCGGTGGTGGTGTGCTTCACCGTCGTTGGGTTGAGCGCAGGCGGGCGCAACTACAGTTCGGCCCAGGGTATCCGCAGCAATGCGGCCCCTGCAACGCCGCGCCCGGGCGTGTACATCGCCCGCGACAGCGCCAACCTGGACCCGAGCCAGTGGCCCATCGTGGGCGGGCACATGACCTTCAGTTGGAAGCAACTGGAGCCGAGCGAGGGCCAGTACCGCTGGGATTTGATTGAGAACTTCCTGGCGGCGCAGTGGGCCAAAGGCAAGCCGGCAGCGCTGCACCTGCAGACCTACGCCGGACAGGCTGGCGGGCTGATGGTCCCGTCCTGGTTCCAGAGCCGCTACCCCGACGCGGTGCTCACCTGCGGCACGGAGCAGATACCCAAGTACTGGCACTGGGCGTATCTCCAGAAGTACGGCAACTTCGTGCAGGCGCTGGGGCAGCGGTTTGACGGCGACCCGCGCCTGGAGTTCGTCATCATGGGCGTGGGGGTGTACGGCGAGACGCAGCCGTGTGTAGAGGCCTACGATCAGTGCATGCGCGACAACGGCCTTTCGGGGCCGCTGTGGGTCAGCACCGTCAAGCAGATTGTGGACATGTACGGCCAAGCCTTCCACACGACTCGCGTCGTGATTCCAGGCACGCCGCGCTTTCAGCACGTCTGCGAGCGCAAGGAGTGGACCGACTACGCGGCAACGACGTATGGCATCGGCGACTTCCACGCGGCCATGCAGGCCGACGCCGATTCGCAGTACATCCCCGACAAGCCCGGGTTTGAGGGCTGCGGGACGGTGGACCCTATCCTGAAGTGGAGTCTGCAGTACCCGACCGGCCAAGAGGCATACCAGTACATGACGCCGACGGAGGAGGAGACGTACTGGGGCGTGTTGGGCGTGCTGCACCGCCACAACACCTGGCTCACCATTGACTACTCGCCCCAGGACTGGCGGGGCTGGCTGCTTCAGGATGCGCAGGGCAACATCCGCTACTACAACTTCCCCATCCTGGAGTTCGCCAACCGATACCTGGGGCGGACGTTGCAGGACACGCCCAGCGTCTGGGTGGCGCTGCGCGAGTCGGGCTACTCGTGGTATCCGGAGTGCGGCAACTTTGACTTCTGGCTGTATCAGGACGACTCGGTGCCCGGGGGCAAGACCGTCGTCGTAACGTACCGCGCGGGGTTGAACTTTCCCACCACGACGTCCGGGTGCACGATCACCAACAAGACCGAACAGGGCGTGAACCTGGGCGGCTCGTGGGTGGGCAAGGAGTCGTGGATCACCCGTCGCACCGACGCGGCCTCGGGCAACCCGTACATGTTCTTCAAGGTGGATGACGGCTATCTCTACAACACGAACCAGACCGTAACCGTAACGGTTACGTACTTTGACCGCGGCACCGACCGCTGGGAACTGTTCTACGATTCCACGACGGGCCAGCGGAGCGGCGGCAGCGTGTCCAAGACCAACAGCCTGACGTGGAAGAAGGCCACGTTCGTGTTGCCGAATGCCCGATTCGCCAACGGCCTGGACGGTGGGAGCGATTTCTACATTGACGGGCGCAGCGACGGCGACGAGTACATCCACTTCGTGGACGTAACGAAGAGCGGGAGCGCCGGCCCGACGTCCACGCCGACGCCCACGCCGGTGCCCGGGACGGCCACGCCCACGCCGACCCGCACGTCCACCTTCACGCCAGGCCCCACGGCCACGCCAACCCGCACGCCGACCGCCACGCCGACGCCAACTCCGACGTTCACGCCCGGCCCCACGCCCGCCGCCACGACGGTAACGTTCCAGCAGGGGCTGGGTGGGTACGCGGGCGTGCGCGACACCTACATCTCCGACTACAGCGACGACTCTAACTACAACTGGGACACCATCCTCATCGTGCGCTCCACGGACATTATCGCGTCGCTGTTACGGTTTGACATAAGCAGTATCCCGACGAACGCGACGGTGCTGGGGGCACAGTTGCAGGTGTACACGTTGGCGCAGAGCAACAGCGCGTACATGTGCGCGCAGCCCTACGCGGTGTTGCGCCCGTGGGTGGACTCGCAGGCCACGTGGATTCGCCCACGCACCGGCGAAACATGGGCCACGCCCGGCTGCAACGGCATCGGCACCGACCGCTCCGACATCGGCGGAGAGGAGGTTTGGCTCCAGTACACCAACCGCTGGTACACCTTTGACGTTACGGATATGGTGCAGGCGTGGGTGCTGGACCCGAGCAGCAACCAGGGGCTGGTGCTCAAGTCCACCTGCACCATGGCGGAACTGGTGCAGTACAGCCTGGCCGGCTCCGACTACGAGAACAGCAGCCTGCGCCCGAAACTGATTGTGCAGTACACGCTGGAGGGGACGCCGCCCACGCGGACGCCGACCCCCGCCCCCACCGCTACGCCCACGCCCACGCCGTCCACGCCGCCCACGGTGCTGACGCTCCAGCAGGGGCTGAACGGCTACGCGGGGACCACCGACACGCTGATTGACTGGTGGGCCAAGGACACCAACTACGGCAACGAGCCGACGTTCAGCATTCGGGGCGGGAACTACGACTACGGGCGGCAGGACATCCACTCGGCGCTCCTGCGGTTTGATCTGTCGCCGCTGCCCGCGGGCGCGTCGGTAGGCTCGGCGCGGCTGGAAATCTACCTGACGGCGCGGAGCAACGCCGGCTCGGCCTACTTCAGCCCGTACCAGGTGGTGCGCTCGTGGACGGAATCGGGCGCCACGTGGAACCGCGCCACCAGCAGCACCTACTGGGGTCTGGCCGGTTGCAACAGCACGGAGCCGCCGAATCAAGACCGCTCGGCCACGGCCACGGACATGCAGCAGCCGCCGCCCAGTATCACGAACGTGTGGGTCAGTCTGGATGTTACCGACATCGTGCGGAACTGGGTGGCCGCGCCTACGACGAACTTGGGGCTCTTGCTGCGGGACGCGGGGGGCAACTCGGTGGGCTACACTTTTGCCTCGTCGGAGAATGCGAACGCTTCCATTCGCCCCAAACTCGTCATAGAATACTGGTCCGGCGGGCCGACGGCGACGCCTACCCGAACCGCGACGGCCACGGCCACCGCCACCGCGCAGGCTTCGCTCACGCCCACCCGCACCGGCACCCCGCAGCCCACGGCGACGCCTTCGCCCACGCCATCGGCGACGGCAACGCGCACCGCGACGGCGACGCCCGTGCCGCCCACACCCACGCCGGGCGGCCCCGTGCAGACGGCGACCTTCCGCGTCGGGGTCAACGGCTACACGGGGAGCGTGGACACGCACATGGATCAGTGGCAGCCCACGAGCAACTTCGCGGGCCTGACCCACTTCAGCGTCCGCACCTACGATGTGATGGCCGGGCTGGTGCGGTTTGATGTGTCGTCCATCCCCGCCGGGGCCAACGTCATCAGCGCGTCGCTCACGCTGTACGCCACGTACCAGAGCAATGGCAACATGTTTGACGGGTTAGTGTACCGCGTGCTACGGCCCTGGACGGCTACCCAGGCGACGTGGCAACAGCCGCGTACCGGCGAGCGCTGGGAGGTTGACGGTTGCAATGGGACGACCTACGACCGCACCGCGACGGCCTACGCCACTTTCCACATGAACGCGGCCAACAGCGCGGTTACCATGGATGTTGCCGACCTGGTCAGGTATTGGGTGGCCCATCCCGACGAGAACTTCGGGATGGTGGTGAAGGGCGCGTCGGCGGGCGGTTCGGTGGAGTACCGTTTTGCCTCGGCGGAGTATCCGGATGTGTACAGGCGGCCGCTGTTGGAGGTGGCGTACTCGGTGGCGAGCGCCACGGCCACGCCGACGAACACGCCCACGCGCACGCCCACGAACACGCCCGCGCCGACGGCGACACCTACCGCCACGCCGACGCCCACGCCTGCGCCCAGCGCTACGCACACGGCGACCGAAACGCCCACGCCCGCGCCGACGGACACCCCCACGCCCACCCCGACGCCTACCGCGACGCCCACGGCTACGCACACGGCGACCGAAACGCCCGCGCCGACGACGACCGCGACGCCCGGCGTGCTGCTGCGCGAGGGGTGGAACCTCATCTCGCTGCCCGTGGTGCCCGATTCCAACGATCCGGATGTCGTATTCGCGTCCGTCTCGCACGTCCTGGTGAGCGCCTACTACTGGGATGCAAGCGCCGGGACCTGGAAGACGTATAGCCCTCTGATGCCACCCGGCGCCAACTCGTTGACGTTCGTGGACGAGCGCATGGGGATGTGGGTCAAGGTCATTGCGCCGACAACGCTGACGGTCCAGGGCCAGGCGCCCGGGGGGGCACAGATTCCGCTGTACGTCGGGTGGAACATGGTGGGGTTCCCCGCCACGGAACCGCGTAGCCCCGAGACAGCGCTGGCCCCCATCGCCGACAAGATTGTGGCCGTGATGACCTACGAGGCAGGCGAGTGGGGCGGCACATGGCGGCGATACAGGCCGGGCGCGCCCGATTTCGTCAACGACCTGCGGCTGTTGGAGCCGGGGAAGGGGTACTGGGTGCTGGTCGGTGAGGCGTGCACGTGGGAGATACCCTGACGCCAGCCGCATTCTACCTCGCACTTGCTGCCTGTGAAGAGCCTCTCACTGTTGTGTGGGAGGCTCTTTGCTTGGGGCGTGTTGTCGCCACAGCATTGAATCTCGCTACCCCAGTAGAACGCTCGCATCTCCATTTCGGCCCGTCGGAACAGGGAACGCGCTAGACGTGGGGCAAATTGGCATCTACGAGAGCGCTGCGCTCCTCGCAATGACATGCCGTCAGGAATCACTCTGGGTAAGGACCTGTTTTGCGATTTTCGGAACAAAAGGCGAAAACCATTGACTTTTTCGCAAGATATGCTATAATTACAAGTAGTATTCCGTCCGTAGGGACGGTCGTTTCTGCGAATTGCGAATTCACACGGTACCTGCTGCACATTGCCATCGGGAATTCTGAATAAGGGAGGGGGATGCCCATCGCGAGCAAGTCTTGATAACGGGAAAGCGTTTAGGTTGGCATCGGCGCAAACATGCTGCGCTGCTGGCCTGTGGATTCACTAGGGAGGAGACACGCACATGGAGGAACACCAGAAAAGCCTCTTGAAAACGGCTCTCACCGAGCACGGGGTATCCCGTCGGGAGTTCCTGAAATTCTGCGCGATCATGGCGGGGACCCTGGCGCTGCCCGCGAGTTTCACGCCCAAAATCGCGCGGGCACTGGAGACCGCCAAGCGCCTCGCGGTGGTCTGGCTGGAGATGCAGGACTGCGCGGGATGCACCGAATCGCTGCTCCGCGCCAACAGGCCCACCGTCGCAGAACTGGTGCTGGATACCCTATCCCTCAACTACCACGAGACGATCATGGCCCCTTCCGGCAAACGCGCAGAGAAATCCCTGGCCGACACGGTCGCCGAGGGCGGGTACCTCACGGTCGTGGAAGGCTCCATACCGACAGCGGATGACGGCATCTACTGCTGCATTGGCGGACGCACGGCTCTGGACATTCTCAAGGAAGTGGCGGGGCATTCGGTCGCCGTCATCACGGTGGGCGCATGCGCGTTTTACGGGGGCTGGCCCGCGACAACGCCCAACCCCACCGGCGCCAAGGGCGTGAAAGACGTGATTTCCGGCGTCCCCATCGTGAACCTGCCGGGCTGTCCGTTCAATGTGGACAACCTGACCGCAACGGTGGTGCATTTCCTGACCTTCGGCAATCTGCCCGCGGTGGACGATCTGGGCCGCCCACTGTTTGCCTACGGGCGGCGCATTCACGACAACTGCGAGCGGCGCGGGCACTTTGACGCCGGGGAGTTCGTGCAGGCATGGGGAGACGAGGGCCACCGCAAGGGATGGTGCCTATACAAAATGGGCTGCAAAGGGCCGGTCGCGTTCCACAACTGCCCCACGCTCCGCTGGAACGAAGGCACCAGTTGGCCTGTCGGTGCGGGACACGGATGCATCGCCTGCGCCGCTCCGGACTTCTGGGAAAGCCCTGCCTATGAGCCGGTGCCCATCCACCAGTTGACGCCGCCGAGCGCATACCCCGAGGTGGAGGCTGCTGCCGGAGGGCTTTCTCCCGCGGCTGCAGGAGCCATCGGCGCTGCTGCCGGCTTGGTAATCGGCGCCGCAGGCGCGGTGACCGCCAGTCGTCTCAGCAAAGAGAAGGAGAAAGAGGAGGAGTAAAAGTGGCCGAGCGAATCGCGATTGACCCCGTTACCCGGATTGAGGGGCACTTGCGCATTGAGGCCAAGGTGGAGAACGGGCGCGTGGCCGAGGCCTGGAGTTCCAGCACCATGTTCCGCGGGCTGGAAATCATCCAAAAGGGCCGCGACCCACGCGAAGCCTGGCTCATGGCCCAACGCATATGAGGCGTCTGAACAACGGTTCACGCCGTCGCTTCCGTGCGAAGCGTAGAAGATGCCCTGGGAATCCGAATCCCTGACAATGCCCGAATCCTCCGCAATCTGATTGCGGGAATCCAGTATGTCCAAGATCACGTCATTCACTTCTACCACCTGCACGCCCTGGATTGGGTGGACGTAACCGGCGCCCTGCGCGCGGACCCCGTGGCGACCGCCCAATTGGCCCAGTCCATTTCCGATTGGCCCAACTCCAGCGCGGACTACTTCAAGGCCGTCAAGGACAAACTGACCGCCTTCGTGCAGAGTGGCCAGTCGGGGCCGTTTGCCAATGGCTACT